>DASRQW010000482.1 GCA_035696245.1 Longimicrobiaceae bacterium
CGGCGCGGACGGGCGAGCCGCCCTCGGCGCCCAGCACGCGCGCGGCGTAGCCGTTGGCCGGGTCGCCGCCCGCGGCGCGGATGCGCGCCACCGTGCCCAGCCCGCGGTTGTACGCGTGCAGCGCCTCCTCGCGGTCGCCGCCGTACAGCCGCAGCAGCGTGCGCATGTAGCGGAAGCCGAGGCGCAGGTTGACGTCGCGGTCCAGCAGCTCGTCGCGGGTCACGCCCGGCCGCAGCCCCTCGGCCGTCCCCGGCATGAGCTGCGTGAGGCCCAGCGCGCCCACGGGGCTCACCGCGCGCGGGTTGAACGAGCTCTCCACGCGCACCAGCCGGAAGGCCAGCTCCGGGTCCAACCGCTCCTCGCGCGCGGCGGCGAGCACCGCGCCAGCCATCTCGCGCGTGATGCCGTAGCGCAGCGCGTACCCCGCCGCCTCGCGCTCGCGGGCACGCTCCGCCCGCTGCACCGCGACCGCGTGCTCCACCGCGCCCCATGCGCGCCCCAGCCCGTGCCGCGTGGGCGGGAACGCGAGCGCGAGCAGCAGCGCCAGCGCCAGGCCGGCCAGGTGCGTGCGCGTGGGCGCGAACGCCGCGCGCGACCTGCGCGGGGACTTGCGTGCGGCGCCCGCGCGGCGCTCGCGGCCGGCGGGGGAATTCGAGCGCCGGGCAGGCGGGCGGCGCTTGCTTCTCTTGGACAGAACGGGGCTCCACGGCTGGTTCCCGCGGCGCGGATCGCGAATGCGCCGCCGGCAATCTAGCGCGCCCCCGCCCCGCCGTCACGGGCGGGGTTCGGGGGCGCGGGTCAGGCGGATGGCGCGGGCGGGGCCGAAACCGGGGGCGCGGGCGCCGCCCGCGGAGCCAGGCAGCGGACGGTGCGCGGGCCGCTCTGCAGGTCCATGTAGTCGATCACCAGCTTCACGCCGCGCACGAGTTGGGCGTTCGTCTCCGCGCACTGAAGCGCGCCGAAGCCCACCACGGTGCCGTACAGCCGCACCTCGCCAGCGCTCACCTCCACGCGCACGGGTCCGCCGCGTAGCGAGGGCTCGGCCGCCAGGCGCGCCTCCACCTCGCCGCGGATGCGCGCGTCCTCCGTCGCCGCGGCGGCGACGGCCTGCGGGCTGGGCTTGTCGCTCCGGTGCAGCAGCCCGCATGCGGAAGAGGTGAGCACCAGGCACGCCGCCGCGCCCGTCCGCATCCCCCGTCCCCCCGCCCCAGCCTTGCCGCCGAGCCGTTTCGCCATCCGCAGGCCGTCTCTCCCGTGGTCCGTTTCGCCCTCGCCCTCGCGCGGCCGGACGGCCGGGAGAGAAACTTTCCGCCGCGCGCCGCCGTCTAGAGGGCAGGTCCGCGCCGCGTTTGCGGGTGCGGATTCGCAATCGGCAGGCCACACGCCGATCTTTCCGCCGCGGCGCCCGGAGCGCACGCGGCCTTTCGCCGGGCGCGGCCGGCGCTACCTTGGGGCACATGCGCAGCTACTTCGACGTTTCCCGCACCTACACCTACTCGCTCATCTTCGCGCTGCCGCTGCTGTTGCTGTACGAGGTGGGCGCCACGCTCACCATGCGCGGCCAGCAGCAGCAGATCCGCAACGGCGCAGACGTGCTGCTGCGGAGCCTGCTCGCGGCCGGCGGAGTGCAGAGCACAGTCGCCTTCACGGGCGTGCTCGCCGTCGCCGCGCTGGCGCTGATCGCGGTCGAGTGGCGCAAGCGGAAGGTGCCCGTCCGCCCGGCCGTCTTCCTCGGGATGATGCTGGAGAGCGTGGCCTACGCCTTCACCTTCGGCACCGTCGTGGGCACGGCGACGCAGTGGATGACGGGCGGCCTCTCGCTCCGCCTCGCCGCGGACCCCGCGGGGGCGATGGACAAGCTGCCGGTGAGCCAGGGCGTGGTGCTGTCGCTGGGCGCCGGCCTGTTCGAGGAGCTGGTGTTCCGGGTGCTGCTGGTGGGCGGCCTCATCCTGCTCTTCCGCAGCGGCGGGCTGGAGCGCGGGCGCTCGGCGGTGTTCGCGGCGATCCTGGCGGCGCTGCTCTTCTCCGGCTTCCACTACATTGGCCCGTTCGCGTATCCGTGGAGCGTGTCGTCGTTCGTCTTCCGGTTCCTCTCGGGCCTGGCGTTCAGCGGCCTCTTCATCCTCCGCGGCTTCGGCATCACCGCCTGGACCCACGCCCTCTACGACGTCTTCCTCACCGTCGCGCGAGGGTGACGCACTTCCGTGGATCGGCGGACTTCGAGGACTGATCGGTAGATGCACGGCGGCGGTAGAAGCACGGCGTCGGTAGATGCACGGTGGATGAGCGATGGCGGCGGGAGATGCGGGGCCGATGCGGCGCGGAACGGGATTCCGCGCCGCATCCGCTTTTGCGCGAATGCCGTAGACGGATGGCGGGCCGGGGGCAGATGTTTGCGCCGAAGCCGGCTTTCCCTTCCGGGCGGGCCGCGGACGCTGTAGCTTCCCGCCTCTACCCTCCGCGAACACCGCCAACTCCGCGAGCGCGCACATGGACGCCAGATCCGAGTTCTACACGCCGGGCGAGATCCGCGACCTGAGCGATGCGCTGGAGACGCTGCGGGCCGGGCGCGAGGAGCTGTTGCGCGACTGGGTGGAGCGGGTGCGCGACAACCAGTCCATGCACACCGGCCAGGCCATGGCCGACCCCATCCTGCTGGACCACATCCCCCAGCTGTTCGACGCCATTTTGGACCGGCTGGAGATCAACCGGCCGCGGGAAGATGCGGAGCAGTTCGCCGCCATCCACGGCTTCGCGCGGCGGCTGAGCGGCTACAACATCGCCGAGACGGTGCTGGAGCTGCTGATGTTCCGGCGCGCGATCTGGGCGCACATGACCGCCGTGGGAGCGCGCGTGCGCGGCGCCTACGCCGCCATGGAGGCCATCGACGGCATGGTGGACCGGGCCGTCCTCTCCAGCCTCAACGCCTTCCTGGACCCGGACGCCGGCCTCCTCGAACGCGAAGCCCGCGCCCGCGAGGAATAGACGCCGGCCGGTGCGGACGAACCGAGGGGCGCCAGGGAATCTCCCCGGCGCCCCCCTTCGCATCTACCCATCGGAACCGCCCGATGATCGGCGGACGACGCCCGAACGCGAATCTCCGGCTACGCAGCCGACGAGGTGATGCGCGGGGGCGGGAGAGCCGCCGCATCCGTCTCGCCGTCCGTGATCGCGAGGGGCGCGGCGGGCGGAGCCGTCAGCGGCGCCAGGAAGGCGGGAATGCGGCGGGCGAGCACGCCGAACAGCTCCTTCGACGCGTTCACCACCACGCGGGTGACGTCGCCGGCCAGGAGCCCCAGGGCGGAGGCCAGGTCCAGCGCCTCGCCGTCCGCCGGGCCGAGGGCGCGGAGGACGGCGGCGCGGTGCTTGAGCAGCAGCGGGCGCACGTAGCGCACCGGGTTGAAGCCGGGCACGTGCCGCGCACCCAGCCCCTCGATGAGCGCCACCGCGCGCCCGAAGTACGTCATCTCGCCGGTGAGCACCACGGGCCAGTCGTACAGCAGCGCCATCACCTCGTCGGCCAGGGCGCGCTGCATCTCGCCCACGTCGGCGCCGCGCTCGGTCATCTCCAGAAGCAGGGCCACGAGGCGGCGGATGACCTCGCGGTCGGTGCCGGGCGCGACGATGCCCAGGGCGAAGAAGCCGTCCACCACGCGGTCCGCGTCGCCCCGCACGGCGGCGAGGGCGGTGTGGACCAGGTGCCCGCGCGCGACAGGATCGACCTCGATGACCATGCCGAAGTCCAGCAGCACCAGCGCGCCGTCGGCGCGGACGAGCAGGTTGCCGGGGTGCGGGTCTGCGTGGAAGAGGCCGTCCACCAGCATCATCTGGATGTACGCCTCGACCACCTCGTCCACCACGCGCTCGGGGTCCACCACCCCGGCGGCGACGAGCGGGCCGATGCGGTCCACGCGCGTGCCCTCCACGTACTCCAGCACCAGCGTGCGGCGGCGCACCATGCCGTCGATCACGCGGGGGACGACCACGCGCGGGTTGCGGGCGAACTTCTCGCCGATGGCGCGGGCGTACGCCGCCTCCTTGCGGAAGTCCATCTCGTTGGCGATGCGCAGCTCGAACTCGTCGAGCGCCACGTGCAGGCCGCGCAGCTGCGGGTGGCTCCACACGCGCTCCACCCAGCCCAGCAGGCCGCGCACGAAGCGCACGTCGTGCTCCACCACCGGCTCCACGCCGGGCCGCAGCACCTTCACCACCACGTCCTCGTCCGCGTACCGGGCGCGGTAGACCTGGCCGAGCGAGCCGGCGGCCAGCGGCTCGCGGTCGAACGCCTGGAACACCTCGTCCACCGGCGCGCCGTACGCCTCGGTCAGTTCCCGCTCGATCTGGGGAAAGGGCACGCAGGGAACGCGGTCGGTCAGGGCGGCCAGGGCGCCCAGGTACGGCTCGGGCACCACGTCCGGCCGGGCGGAGAAGACCTGGCCGATCTTGACGAAGGTGGGGCCCAGGCGCGGGATGACGTGTGCCAGCCGCTCCGCGCGCCGCACGTGGAAGGCTGGCGAGCGCGCGGCGGGACGGCCCCACACGAGCCACCGGCGCCGGTCGCGCGCGAACGACAGCGCGAATGGTAGAAGACGGACCAGCAGGAACAGCGTACGCATGGTTTCCGTTCGGGAAGTGCGATCGAGCCGCGGCATCCTCCGCCGCGCGGCTCAGTACCCGCCGCCGCACCCGCGGTTCGCCTTGCCGCATCGAGAGATGGGGCCGGGAGATGCACGGCGGCACCGCGGGATACGTGGACCCGAGGAGCATTGTTGCACGCCAGGTCTGCCGATCGAACGGCGGCGGCCGACTTGTCGCGTCGCAACGTGATTTGGACGCGCACGGAATCGCGGCTGCGCACCCA
>DASRQW010000483.1 GCA_035696245.1 Longimicrobiaceae bacterium
CGGGTCCGTACGCGCGGAAGGCCGCGCGGGCGAGGTCCTGCGCCTCCGTCGTCTGCCCCGTCTCGACCGCGATGCCGAACAGGTCGTGCAGCGCGCGGCCCTGGATGTCGCGCATGCCGTGGCGCCGCGCCGCGCGCAGGCCGCGGATGTGGAGCTTGCGCGCCGCGGGGAAGTTGCCGCGCTGCACGTACAGGTTGCCCAGCCCCAGGAACGCCTCGGCATACGAGCCCCAGTCCTTCGCCTGGCGTCCCAGGCCGATGGTGCGGCGGAACCAGGTCTCGGCGCGCGCGTAGTCCGCCCGGCGCCGGGCCAGCTGGCCCACGCGGAAGCCCGCCGCCGCGTTGGCCGGCGCGGCGACCGCTGCCGCCTGCGCGAACTGGAGCGCCGTGGCCAGCATCCCCTTGCCGTCGGCCCACAGCGAGACCTCGCGGCAGGCCTGCATCACCTCGTCCTCCTTCGCGCCCGCGGGGTTCCCCGCCATCGCCGCGATGCGCCGCAGCGCCGGCTCGATGGCGGCGTCCACGCCCGCCGACGCGATCTCGCCGGTGCGGCGCTCCTCCGCGCCCGCGGCGAAGAGGCCCGCGCGCTCCTCGGGGTCCGGCACGCCCGCCCACAGCGTCACGTCGCGCATGGACTGCCACAGCAGCAGGCCCAGGGCGCCGGACGTCTCGTCCAGGATCTCCGAGCCTTCCAGCGACTCCGGCCCCTGGAGCAGGGCGGGGGGAACGTGCCAGCGCCAGCGCCTCCGCGGCTTGCGGGTCGCGGGAGTGGGCGGGTTACCTTTCATGTGCGGGCTCCGGGTGGGGATGGGGCCAGTGTGGTGCGGCCAGGTGCCGCACGCGCATCGCCCCTTCGCGGCGAAGGCCGCGAAGGCGTGGATATATCCGGCGCGAAAGGAGCGTCGCGCCATCCGGCAGGCAATGTCGTGTGCAGATAAGATGCACCTGGGGCGAGCCGCTGTCCAGAGTTTTGACGGGAATGCGCACCAAAACGGGCGTCGCGTGCGATGTCCATCCCTCGCGTCCAGGGTTTGCACAGAGATGGCGGTGAGTGCCGGGTGGCCTCCGAAATGCACCCGCGCCGCACCAACCCGAGCCCGAGGGAGGAAGCGAATGAAGGTCTTGGTAACGGGAGGCACCGGCGTGGTGGGCCGGTCCGCGGTGGATCACCTGGTGCGCGCCGGGCACACGGTGCGCCTGCTGTCGCGCCACGCGGAGGACGACGCGCGGCAGTGGGCGTCGGGCGTGGAGGCGCGCACGGGCGACGTGTCGGACGCGGGCAGCGTCTTCGGCGCGGCGGACGGGTGCGACGCGGTGCTGCACGTGGCCGGCATCGTGGCCGAGAGCCCGCCCGAGGTGACGTTCGATGCCGTGAACGTGGAGGGCACGCGCAACCTGGTCCGCGAGGCGTCTCGCGCCGGCGTGGAGCGCTTCGTCCACGTCTCGTCGCTGGGGGCGGAGCGGGGCGAGTCCGGCTACCACCGCTCCAAGAAGGCGGCGGAAGACGTGGTGCGGTCCGGCTTCTCCGGAAGGTGGATGGTCTGCCGGCCCGGCAACGTGTACGGGCCCGGCGACGAGGTCATCTCCCTGCTGCTGAAGATGGTGCGCACGCTGCCCGCCGTGCCGGTGGTGAGCGGCGACCAGGAGTTCCAGCCCGTGTGGGTGGAGGACGTGGGCCAGGCGCTCGCCCGTGCCGTGGAGGGCGAGAAGGGCTGGGGGCAGGTGCTGGAGATGGCGGGGCCGGAGACGACGACCACGAACCGGCTGCTGGAGCTGATGGAGAAGCTCACCGGCCGCAGCATCGTGCGCGTGCCGGTGCCGGAGTTCCTGGCGAAGCTGGGCACGCAGGCGGCCGGGCTGGTGGGAGTGGACCTGCCCGTGAACCAGGACCAGCTCGTGATGCTCGCCGAGGGCAACGTGATCGGCCCCGGCGGCACCAACGCGCTCTCCGACGTCTTCGGCGTGGAGCCCACGCGGCTGGCCGAGGGGCTGTCGAAGCTGGCGGACGCCATGCCGGAGAAGCTGCCCAGCGAGGGCACCGGGCGCCTGCACCGCGAGCGCTTCTGGGCCGACATCCGCGGCAGCGGCATGACGCCGGAACAGGTGCTGGCGCTGGTGCGCGACCAGTTCCACACGCTGCCGCCGGACGGCATCATGGAGGTGGCGCCTGAGCCGGGCCCGCCCGCGCCGCTGGAAGAGGGTGCGACCATGACGCTGGCCGTGCCCGTGCGCGGCAACGTTCAGGTGCGCGTGCAGGAGGTGACGCCGCGCGCCATCACCAGCGTCACGCTGGAGGGGCACTTCTTCGCCGGCGTCATCCGCTTCATGGCCGAGGAGCCGGAGCCCGGCACCGTGCGCTTCGAGGTGCGCACCTACAACCGCGCCGCCACCCTGCTGGACCGCGTGGGCATCCGCACCGTGGGCAAGGTCGCGCAGACCATGGCGTGGGGCACCGTGGTGGAAGAGGTCGTGCGCCGCAGCGGCGGCACCGCGCCGGACGGCGTGGAGACGGTGGACGAGACGCTGGACGAGGAAGACGCGAAGGACGTGGAGAAGTGGACCGAGGAGATGGTCATGCGCCGCCGCCGCGCCGAATCTCCCGAGCAGGGCGAAGGCGGGACCGCATAGCCGCCGCGCATCGGCCGATCATCTGCGGGTTCGGTAGATGAATGCGAGTGATCGGAAGATGGAACTGTGAGATTTCGGCAGATGCGAATCGGGGGAGCGGCCACGTGGCGCTCCCCCGATTCGCATCTACAGACCCGCCGCCCCACCGCTGATGCGCGGAGCTCATCCTCCGATCCCCGACATCTCTCACCACGTGTGGGGTACGACCTGCGCGCCGCGGATGCACCATCGTTCGGCTGACGTGATCTCGCTGCGGAAGGGCGGACGCACACGCAGGTGCGTCCCTACAGGATGCTGGCCGGGCGCGCGATTTAGCCGGGACGGTGGCAGGCGCGCGAGATTCGGCTGCGGATGCCGTCATCTACCGTGATTCAGAAGCCGTCGGTGAGGGCGGCGCGGGCGGCGTGGTAGCCGCACATGCCGTGGACGCCGCCGCCCGGCGGGGTGGACGCCGAGCAGAGGTAGAGGCCCTTCACCGGCGTGGCGTACGGCACGCGGCGGGTGACCGGGCGGAAGAAGAGCTGCGCCAGGTCCGGCGACCCGCCGTTGATGTCGCCGCCCACAAGGTTGGCGTCGCGCGCGTGGATCTGCGAGGTGTTCATGGTGTGCCGCGCCAGGATCGTGTCCCGGAAGCCGGGCGCGAACCGCTCCACCTGCGCCTCGATGCGCTCCGTCATGTCCTGCGTGGAGCCGTTGGGCACGTGGCAGTACGCCCAGCCCACGTGCTTCCCCTGCGGCGCGCGAGTGCCGTCGAACAGCGACGGCTGGGCGAAGAGGACGAAGGGATGCTCGGCGTGCCGGCCATGCGCCGCGGCTGCCTCGGACGCGGCGACCTCGCGCAGGGTGCCGCCGAGGTGGACGGTTCCCGCGCGGCGGCAGCCCTCGGCGGTCCACGGCACGGGCTCGGACAGCGCCCAGTCGACCTTGAAGACGCCCGGGCCGTAGCGGAAGCGCCCCATTCGCCGGCGGTACGCGTCCGGCAGGCGCGAGCCGGCGACTTCCACCACCTGGTGCGCCGTCAGGTCCAGCAGCACGGCGCGTGAAGGCGGCAGCTCGTCCAGCGAGGCGACGTGCGTGCCCGTGACGATCTCGCCGCCCAGCGAGCGGAGGTACGATGCGAGCGCGCCGGTGAGCGACCCCGCCCCGCCGCGCGGGATGGGCCAGCCGCTCGCGTGCCCCGCCGCCGCCAGCACCAGCCCGAACGAGGCGGTGGCAGGCGCGGTCAGCGGCAGCGCGCAGTGCGCCGCGATGCCGGCGAAGAGCGCCCGCGCCTCCTCCTGCCGGAACGCACCCTCGGCCAGCCCCTGCGCCGTCCGAAGCGCCGCCAGCCCGAAGCGCGCCAGCAGGAACGGGTGCCGGGGGATGCCCAGCGGGCCCAGGATGTCCGGCGCCAGGTCCGTCCAGCGGTCCGCGTACGGCTGCATCACGCGGCGCCACGCATCGGCATCCACGCCCAGCGACGCGCCCGTGCCCGCGAACGACCGCTCCAGCAGCGCGACCCGGCCGCCGTCCAGCGGGTGCGCGGCGAGTACGGGCGGGTGGATCCACTCCAGCCCGTGCTCCCCCAGCGGCAGCGTGGGGATGAACGGCGAGCCCGTGCTCAGCGGGTACACGGCCGAGAACGGGTCGTGGCGGAAGCCCAGCAGCGTCAGCTCCATCGTTCGCGCCGCCCCGCCCACCGTTTCCTCCGCCTCGACCACGAGCACGCTCCGCCCCGCCTGAGCGAGCACGATGGCGGCGACCAAGCCGTTCGGCCCCGCGCCGACCACCACGGCATCGTACGCCGCCTTCATCGCCCTCCCCCGCCGCACCGCATCATCCGCATCCCCTCATCTCCCGAAATCCGTGCACCCTGCCGCCCCAGACGTCACGTCCACCGAATCATCCGTCCCTCCACTCCGCACCGCGGCTGGTCGGCAGGCGTGGAACCGTGGCCGAAGCTGTCCCGCGGCCGAATCCGCGAAATCCGGTCCCATCCCCGGGACTCCGTTGGTGCGCGGAAGACGTGGATGCAGCCCGCGCGTCCGGTCGCGGGGCGGGCGATGTACATCTACCCGCGGAGCGACACGGGTCAGCGGACGAAGACCTCGGTTCGGCGGCGGCCGAAGTCGTGCTCGGTGACGGCGCGGACGATTGCGGCGGCGATCTTGTCTCCGCCACGCGTGGACGGCTCGACCGGGTTGGCGTAGTCCGCGTCCTCGTTGCAGATGAGGCGCAGGTCCAACAGCGGGATGCCCGCCGTGTACGCCGCCCTCTGGATCGTGTCGTTGAAGTGCGTGAGGGCCGCCACGCCCAGCCGCTGCTGGTACGCGTCCGGGAAGCGCGGATAGTAGATGGTGCAGATGGCGGTCGGCAGCCCGCGGGCAAGCACCGCGTCCAGCGCGGCGAGGTACTTCCGCTCGAACCCCTCCGCCACCTCGGCCAGGCGGTCGAGCGCGGCGGCCATGGACTGGGTGCCCTCGGCGAGCAGATCCAGGTGGCCGAGCGCGTCGTTGCCGCCCACGCTCATCACCAGGTGCGTCGCGCCGTGGGGCACGCGCTTCAGCTGGCGCGGCACGTCGCCGGTCACGTCGCCGTCCACCGCGCAGAGCGTGGCCGTCCAGCCGCCCGGCAGGCGCTTCCTCACCTGCTCGATCACGTCCGGAGCGCCGTGCACGTACGCCGCGTTGTCGAAGATCGAATCGCCCAGCAGCACCACGTGGCTCATCTCGCGCCCTGCAGGAGGAGGTTCGGAGATGCGCATCGTCGCATCTTCCTCGCGTGCCAGGCAGGACCCGCGCCGGTGCGGAGGCAGATGGATAGCCGATGTGCCAGAGCGAAAACGGCCCCATGCTCGGCGAGTTCCGCGGGTTCCTGCAGCGCCCCGACACCGTGGGCGCGTTCCGCACGAACAATCCCAACAGCCCGGGGTTGCGCGGGGCGGCGTGGGCGTTCCTGCGCTACGCCTCGGATCGCGTGAACGGCAGCGAGCCGGCGTTCTGGACCAGCCTGATCGACACCCCGGCGACGGGCAAGTCGAACATCCAGGCGGCCATTGGCGGGGCCGACCCCAACGAGTGGCTGGGTGACTTCGTCACGGCGGCGTACGCGGACGACAACTCCTTCCCGGTCGCCGCGCCCTACCAGACGCCGAGCTGGAACTACCGCTCGGTGTTCGGTGGCCTGGGCGGCTTCCCGCTGCTTACGCGGCCGCTGACCTCGAGCACGCCGCTGACCCTGTCGTACAGCTTCGGCGGCGGCACGGCGTACTTCCGCTTCGGGGTGACGCAGGGCTCCTTCACGACGGTGACGGCGCTGAGCGGCGGCGTGGCGCCCACCAGCCCCTACACCCTGCGCATCGTCCGCACGAAGTAACCTGCGCGCGGGACGAAGGACGAGCGGCCCTCCCCAATCACCGGGAGGGCCGCTCGGCTTTTTGGGGATGCGCGTGCATCCCGCGGCCGATTTGCGTATACTACCGGATACGCACCACAGCCACCGAACGCTCGCCCCCGGGCGGCACCCGAGCAGGAGCAGGATGCCCATGAGCATCGCCGAGATCTTCGAGACCATGGAATACGGACCCGCCCCCGAGAGCGCTTCGCCCGCCATGAAGTGGCTGGACGAGCGGGACCGGACCATGAAGCACTTCATAGACGGCGAGTGGCGCGAGCCC
Source organism: Longimicrobiaceae bacterium (assembly GCA_035696245.1). Taxonomy (NCBI): domain Bacteria; kingdom Pseudomonadati; phylum Gemmatimonadota; class Longimicrobiia; order Longimicrobiales; family Longimicrobiaceae; species Longimicrobiaceae bacterium. Next base: position 6,283 of record DASRQW010000483.1, read on the forward strand.
GGCGGCGCCGAGTGGTTCGACACCACCAACCCCGCGAACGCCAGCGTCCTGGCTCGCATCGCCCAGGGCTCGCGCGAGGACGTGGACGCCGCCGTGCGCGCCGCCCGTGCCGCGCTCCCGGGCTGGCAGGCGCTGGGCGGCCACGGGCGGGCACGCTACCTGTACGCGCTGGCGAGGCAGATCCAGAAGCACTCGCGCCTCTTCTCGGTGCTGGAGACGCTGGACAACGGAAAGCCCATCCGCGAGTCGCGCGACATCGACATCCCGCTGGTGGCGCGGCACTTCTACCACCACGCGGGCTGGGCGCAGCTCATGGAGAGCGAGCTGCCCGGCTACGGCGCCGTGGGCGTGGTGGGGCAGATCATCCCGTGGAACTTCCCGCTGCTCATGCTGTCGTGGAAGATCGCTCCCGCCCTGGCGATGGGGAACACGCTGGTGCTGAAGCCGGCCGAGTTCACCTCGCTCACGGCGCTGCTCTTCGCGCAGGTGTGCGCCGAGGTGGGGCTGCCCGCGGGCGTGGTCAACATCGTCACCGGCGACGGGCGCACGGGGCAGGCGATCGTGGAGCACCCCGAGGTGGACAAGATCGCGTTCACCGGCAGCACCGAGGTGGGCCGCATCATCCGCGTGGCGACGGCGGGGAGCGGGAAGAAGCTCTCGCTGGAGCTGGGCGGCAAGTCGCCCTTCGTGGTCTTCGACGACGCGGACCTGGACAGCGTGGTGGAGGGCGTGGTCGACGCCATCTGGTTCAACCAGGGGCAGGTGTGCTGTGCCGGCTCGCGCATCCTGGCGCAGGAGGGCATCGCCGAGAAGCTGGTGACCCGCCTCCGCGCGCGGATGGAGAACCTCCGCCTGGGCGACCCGCTGGACAAGGCGGTGGACATCGGCGCCATCATCGACCCCATCCAGCTCCAGAAGATCGACTCGCTCGTGCGCCAGGGGGCGGACGAGGGCGCCACCATGTGGCAGCCGTCGTGGAGCTGCCCGGACGAGGGGTGCTTCTTCCCGCCCACGCTCTTCACCGACGTGTCGCCGTCGTCCACCATCGCGCAGGTGGAGATCTTCGGCCCCGTGGTGGTGCTGATGACGTTCCGCACGCCGGCCGAGGCGGTGGAGCTGGCGAACAACACGCAGTACGGCCTGGCGTCGAGCGTGTGGACCGAGAACATCAACCTGGCGCTCGACATCGCCCCCAAGATCAAGGCGGGCACGGTGTGGATCAACTGCACCAACATGTTCGACGCGGCCAGCGGCTTCGGCGGGTACCGCGAGAGCGGCTTCGGGCGCGAGGGCGGGCGCGAGGGGCTGTTCGAGTACGTGAAGCCGCTGTGGGAGAAGAAGGACGGCAAGGCGGAGAAGGCCCCCAAGCCGGCCGACGCGGCGGAGGTGCAGGCGTCCAAGCCGGTGGCCGGGCTGCCGCCCATCGACCGTACCGCCAAGCTGTACATCGGCGGCAAGCAGGCGCGGCCGGACTCGGGCTACTCGCTGCCGGTGATGGACGCGCGCGGCCGGCTGCTGGGCGAGGTGGGCCACGGCAACCGCAAGGACGTGCGCAACGCGGTGGAGGCCGCGCACAAGGCCTCGTCCGGCTGGGCGAAGGCGACCGGCCACAACCGCGCGCAGGTGCTGTACTACGTGGCCGAGAACCTGGCCGCGCGGGCGGACGAGATGGCGCGCCGCATCGCCGCCATGACGGGCGACGACAAGGCCGCCGCGCGCGAGGTGGACCTCTCCATCCGCCGCCTGTACACGTACGCCGCGTGGGCCGACAAGTGGGACGGCGCGGTGCACCACACGCCCTTCCGCAACGTGACGCTCGCCATGCCCGAGGCCATCGGGGTGATGGGCATCGCCTGCTCCGACGCGGCGCCGCTGCTGGGCTTCGTCTCGGCCGTGATGCCGGCCGTGGCGATGGGCAACGCCGTGGTGGTGGTGCCGTCGGAGCGCATGCCGCTGGCGGCGACGGACTTCTACCAGGTCCTCGACACGTCGGACGTGCCGGGCGGCGTGATCAACATCGTCACCGGCAAGCGCGACGAGCTGACCGAGACGCTGGCCGCGCACGACGACGTGGACGCGCTCTGGTACTTCGGCTCGGCCGAGGGCAGCACGGCGGTGGAGCGCCTCTCAGCCGGCAACATGAAGCGCACGTGGGTGAGCTACGGCCGCCCGCGCGACTGGTTCGACGCCGTGCAGGGCGAGGGCGAGGAGTTCCTGCGCCAGGCCACGCACGTCAAGAACATCTGGGTCCCGTACGGCGAGTGACGCACGGCGGGGCGGGCGCATCCCAGCGTCCGCCCCGCGGCTCGTCCCCGGCGGCCTCTCCGGCCGTCCGCCCGAAGCACATCTCCCCGACGATTCCGACATGACCCCCTCCAGCCTTCGCCGCGCCGCCGTGCTCCTCGCCTTGGTCGCGCTCTCCGCCTGCGCATCTTCCGGGTCCGAACCCGCGCCGGTGCCGTCGGCCGCGAACGCCGCCGCGCCGCCGCGCACGCGCCACACGCGCGCGAACGAGCTGAACGCCGAGCAGCTCGCCGCGGCGCCGGAGGCCAGCGCGTACGCGCTGCTCCAGCGGCTGCACCCCAACTGGCTCACGCTGGGCGGCAGCGGGAGCCACGAGCGCACGGGCACCAACGACACCTTCGTCATCTACAACGATGTGCCGCTCGGCCCCGCCCTCTCGCTCCAGCGCTACCGCCCCGCGCAGCTCTCCAGCATCCGCTACATCTCCGCCGCCGAGGCCATGACCCGCTACGGCTCCATCGGCCAGAACGGCGTCCTCCTCGTCGTCGGGCGGTAAACGGTCGTTCCCACCCCCGGCGCCCACGCCGGGAAGGAGCAGGTGGAGAGGGTGGATGAACCCCTTCACGTGGCGTGCAGACGGTAGAAGGGCACCGTCGGCACGGCAGTGTAACGGGTCGCCCGAGAGTAGCCGGAGGCCACGAAAGAGAGGGGCCCGCTCCGAGAGTGAGGCCCCTCTCTTTCTGTGTCCACCGCGGCGTGAAGAACCAGTGCCTATTGCGGTGGAATCCGGTGGAACATAGGTTCGGCAGACGTGAGCTGCCACTGAAAAATGTCGCAGTTTGATAGTAATCATCCGAAACACCCTTCCTGCCGTTCTCAGTGCCCGCGTCGTGGTAGCGACGGGATATCCGCGCCGCCGCCGCATCCCACCTGCGTAATCCAGCTTCTTTCGCTCCGTTCGCTCTTCTCCGCCGAGTCGCAACGCTCGTACCGCACTCCCGGCGGAGAGTAGCGCCCGATGGCCTGCTGGGGACTGCCAATGAACCTTGGCCGAGCCACTCGTCGGCCGGCGGGTGGAGATCTGCCGCCGTGCTCGAAGGCCGCTCCGCTCCGCGATCCAGCCGTCTCCCCAACCCGATCACGGCATAAACTCTCATGGGCTCTTCACGCCGGTGGTGAAACCGGCGCTGGAATCCACTCCCATGTGCGGGTATACGATCCGCGGGCATCCGTCCCGGAGCGAAGACATTCCGAGCGAACCAAGGAGATGGACGATGAGCGACGCGAGGATCAAGTGGACGTGCCAGAAGGAACCCGCTTGGCAGTGGATGAGCGCCAAGAATGGCGACGGGGCTGCCACCCCGCAGGAGCTGAGCGGCACTGTCGAGCTGCCGCAGAACGACAACTACTGGGCACCGTGCGCCAGTTTGGTGCTGCAGAACGTCACCATCGGGGGGGTCATGCTCCGGTACTTCCTCCAAGGCGGGAAGGGGGTGGTGCAGGCGAGGGCGTTCGCCGCGCCCCATGGGAGCGACCGCGGTTGGGTGGCCGAGGGAAATCCGGGCAAGACCAGCCTCACGCACGGGAACGGCGGCTTCAACCTGGTCGCCGAGATCGTGTAGCTCGCGTCACGCCTGCCGTTCGTGTCGCGGACGGCAGGGCGTGACGGGGTGGAGAGATGACGCGCAGGGGTGCAATCCGCATAACCGTCTGCATCCTACCCACCAGCTACGGTGGTGTGAAGCGGGTCCGTGCGGACCGATTGTCCTGCAATCGTCCGTTTCGTAGCCCGAACAGGCACGGCCGATTCATCTCTCGCGTTCGGGATGTTGCGCAGCACGAGAAGGGCCGCTCGGCGTGAGCGGCCCCTCTGCGTTTTCACCTCCATCGACACCGACGCGGTCCACGGGCAGCAGCTCAGTGGACCGAGTGCGAGTAGCCGTACGCATTCTCGATCATCCCGATGATCCTGCCGTGGTCCCAATACGGAACGAGGAACTGGATGATCAGCGCCACCAGGATTGCGATGTTCGCCCGCCGCCCGTCCACGAAATACAGAACGCCCATCGTGATCTTGGTCAGCGCGCTGTACGGCAGGTAGTAGAGCCACACCACCGCCGGCCGCGCGTGGAGCTGCTCCATGAGGACGGGCACGTAGGTCACCGTGACCAGCACGTCGCTCACGAGCAGCATGGCCAGCACGAAGCCCTTGCGCTGCGAATAGTAGGTGGCGAGGTCTGCCAGCCCCTGGGCATCGCGGGGAAAGACCACGGTGGCCGCCAGATAGTAGCAGGTCGCGATCAGGATCGGCGCCCACAGCCCCGCGAAGTCGAGGGTGACGTCGCGCAGCGCGTCCCACGCGTCGATCCAGGTCGCGCAGATCGCGATGAAGGTGAACAGCGCCAGGAGTGCCGTCTGCGCTTCGATCCTGCGCACGGCGCGTTCACGCACGAAGCCCGCGAAACCCGCCAGCACCTCGGTCGCGCCGAG
>DASRQW010000484.1 GCA_035696245.1 Longimicrobiaceae bacterium
AGATGCGGGAGATGCGGGAGATGCGGGAGATGCGGGAGATGCGGGAGATGCGGGAGATGCGGGAGATGCGGGAGATGCGGGAGATGCGGGAGATGCGGGAGATGCGGGAGATGCGGGAGATGCGGGAGATGCGGGAGATGCGGAATGTTCGACGTGCGGGGGCAGCGAAGGAAGTCCACTGATATACGGGGACGTCGGCGGCGATGCGATCCGCCGCTACGCGGGTTCCGCGGAGAGGCGGCGTTTCTCCAGCGCGGCGCCGATGCGGGTCTTGAGGATGAGCGGGTCGAAGGGCTTGGCGAGGTAGTCCTCCGCGCCCATCTCCAGGCACCGGCTCACGCTCTCCCCCTCGTCGAGCGCGGAGATCACGATCACCGGCAGGCTCCGCAGCGCCGCGTCGGCCTTGAGCTGGTGCAGCACCTGGAAGCCGTCCACCTCGGGCATGATGATGTCCAGCAGCATCAGGTCGAAGCCGCCCCCGCGCGCCATCGCCAGGCCGGGCAGCCCGCCGTCCGCGGTTTCCACCGCGTAGCCGAGGCGGCCGAGCAGGCGCACCAGCAAGTCGCGGTTGACCTGGCTGTCGTCCACCACCAGCACCCGGCCGCGATTGGCGGTTGCCACGCGCCCGGCGCCCCCGGCGGAGCGGAAGCGCTCGACCACCTCGCGCACGTCGTCCGGCGCCTCGGCCGGCTCGTCTCCCGCGCCCAGCAGCTCCAGCAACAGCACCAGGTCGTTCACCAGCTCCACCACGTATCTCCCCGCCTGGGCCACCTGGCCCAGCTCGTCCAGCAGCCGCGCCTGCGCGGCCGCAGCGGGGTCCTCGGCCAGCAGCTCCACGTGGGCGAGCACGGCCGCCACGGCGGGCCGCAGGTACGCCCCCAGCCGGGCCGACACCGCCTCCCACTCGCTGGGGAACTTGCCCGTCGCCACGCGCGACAGGTCCAGCACGTCGGCCACCAGCGGCGGGAGCAGCCGGCCCGCCTCGTGGATGCGCTGCACGGCGGACCGCGTCCACCCGTCGCCGGCAGCGGGCGTCTCGGCCGCCAGCGCGCCGCTCAGCCCCAGCAGCGCCTCGACGGGGATCGACAGCTCCTCGCGCAGCTGCGCCAGCACGCGCGGGCCGGCGCGCAGCGGGTCCCGCAGCCGCGCCTCGGCCACGCGCGCGAGCAGGGCCGCGCGCGGGCTGGCGTCGCCGCTCACGTGCCGGCGCTCCCCAGCAGGCGGGCCACCTTCTCCAGCAGCCGGTCGATGTCGATGGGCTTGGTGTCGTAGTCGTCGCACCCCGCCGCCAGCGCCTGCTCGCGGTCGCCCGCCATGGCGTGCGCGGTGAGCGCGATCACCGGCACGCCGCGCGTGGATGGGTCGGCCTTCAGCTCGCGCGCCGCCGTCCAGCCGTCCTTCACCGGCAGGCTCATGTCCAGGAGGATGAGGTCCGGCAGCTCGGCCCGCGCCAGGTCCACCGCCTCCTGCCCGTCCACCGCCAGCAGCAGCCCGAAGCCGCGCCGGGTGAGGCGCCGCGCCAGCATCTCGCGGTTCAGGTCGTTGTCCTCCACCAGCAGGATCGTGGTCATGGGCGGCGGCGGGTGAGCGGATGGCGCCGGGCGCGCGCGTTCACGCGGATGCGCCGGCGGGGGCGGCCAGCGCGGCGGCGTACTTCTCGGGCACCTCGCCGGCCAGTTCCGCCAGGCGGCGGGCGGCGGTGGCCACGTGGCGCAGGTCCGCGACCGCGTGCTCCGCGCCGGCCGGCACGGCCTCCAGCAGCGCCTCGGCCGAAGCGGCGATGCCGCGCGCGGGGCCGGCGCAGCCCTCGCGAACCTGCGCCGCCAGTTCCTCCAGCCCCGCCCGCGCGGCCGCGGAGTCCGGCCGGAGGAGCCGGTTGACGTCCGCCGCCAGCTCGGTGGCGCCGGCCTGGATCTCCTCCAGCGCCGCCCGCATGCCGTCCACGACCGAGCGGTCGTCCTCGTCGTCCAGCAGGATGCCGGAGAAGCCGATGACGGCCGTGAGCGGCGTCAGCAGCTCGTGCCGCACCTGCCCCAGCGCGCCGCGGTCCAGCGCCCCCGCCTCCACGTCGGGATCGTGCATCCTTCCCTCCATGCGTGGCGCGTGAGCGAAGCCGTGGAACCGCCGACAACATAGATCCCCACCCCCGCACGCGCCAAGCGGACGCCCCCGCCGCGTCCAGCGTCACTCGCGATCTCCGGCGGGCCGGCTCCGTTCCCGCATCCCGCTCATCCTGCCGACAGATTTCGCCGCGCACCGGAGCGATGGCTCTACTTCGCTGCGCATCCCGCAGCATCGGCCGAACGCGCAAATCGTTGCGCACCATCCACCTACCCGGTTCGTCCCGAACGGTACGGCGGTTGCTGGAGATGCGGCGCCCGCGCTCGTCGTGCGGACCGCGAGATTCCGCTCCCTCATCCGCCCGCACTTGAGCCACACGCTCGCCTCCACGCTGCGCAAAGTGCAGCGGTTCATCCCCGCCCCGCTGGTCCCGGCAGAGGCGTTCCGGCGGGTGCTGGCCACGGCGTCCGCCCTGCCGGCGGCGCTGAGCAACGGCATCTACATGGAATGCCGGCTCGCGGGGGATGACCAGCGGGTGGACCTCGTCCTTAACGTGGACGACCGGGGCCGCGCGATCATCAACGGCGACAACCCTTTCGCGCGCCTGCACAACGCGATTGGCGACGACCCGGCGTGGACGGCGGTTCGCGAGCTTTGCGCGGAGTGGGCGAATCCCGCGTCGCCGCTCGCGGAGCACATCCGCCGCATCTGGCTGGAGCTGGACGACGGCGGTTCGGGAGATGGGAAGCCGGCGATCCCCGCCCCCGGCGTCTTCGTCAAGCTCGCGCCCGAGCGCCGCGAAACGCTTTCGCCGGAAAGATGGAGCGAGACGGCGGCGGCCGTGCTCCGGCCTCTGTATGGCGGGCCGCTGCCTGACCGCGTCGCATCGACATTGGAGCGCTGCTTCCGCGAGCTGCCCGGCGACGCGTTCGTCTACTATCTCGGCTCCTTCCGCTCCCGTGGCACCGACGCCGTGCGCCTCTGCGTGGTGGACGTGACGGAAGATGCGCTGCCGGACTACCTGCGCCGCATCGGCTACGCGGACTGGCAGGGCGTCGGCGAGCTGGTGACGCAGATGCATCCTCCGCACGGCGAGCCGCGTCCGCAGCTGAAGCTGGTGCAGCTGGAGATCGGCGACGAGGTCGGCGAGCGGATCGGGCTGGAGTACGTGCTGGACCGCCCCGCGCAGATGCGGGGCGGCGTCCGCGAGCGCGGCTTCGTGGAGATGCTGGTCGCGCGGGGCCTGTGCACGCCCGCGCGGCGCGACGGCCTGCTGGCCTGGCCGGGATACACCTTCGAGGAGCTGGACCACGAGCTTTGGCCCAGCCTGGTGCGCCGCCGCGTGAACCACGTGAAGCTGGTGCACCGGCCCGGCCGCCCGCTGGAAGCGAAGGGCTACATCTGCCTGTTCCACCAGTTCCACCGGCGCGCCGCGCCACACACACGGGAGGTTGGAGATGGAAGACGCACGCTCGTCCCTGCTTGAATCCGCAGCCAACGCCGCCACCGCCGAGCTGTCCGACGACGACCTCGACGAGGTGGCGGGCGGACTCGCCCGCGCCTGGCTCGGCGGCGCTTCGGCCGAGGCCGCGCGCGTCTAGCCCGCGCACGCTCGCAGGCCGACGGCGTAAAGCCTCGGACGGCAGCCCTCGCCCGCACCCGTTCACCCGCACGTCCGCGCATCGCAGATAGAGCGAGGGCTCTATCTGTAGAGGTCCAGCGCGCCCGGCAATCCGCACCGATGGCGACCACGGGCGGGAAAACATTCGTGCACTGGCGTTTACGGACGCCGGTGCACGGGCGTTTTCGGGTATGGCGATTGCCCCAGCCATACGTTCCGGCAGGGCCCCGGAAGGCTTCCATCCACAAGGCGGTGCAGAGTGTCACAGCAACAGACCACGGCGTCCGGCGGGCAGACCCGCTGGGACCCCATCCTGGCCCGCGCGGCGTCCGACACGGCCGTACGCAACGGGCTTCTGAGCGACCCGCGGGGCACCATCCGGGCGGAGTTCGGCATCGAGCTTCCGCGCGACTTCCAGGTCCGCTTCGTGGAGAAGGGCGCCGCGCTCGACGTGGTGCTCGCCGCCGCGCCGGACCCCGACGGCGGGCTCTCGGAAGACGAGCTGGACTCCGTGGCCGGGGGCGTGGACGGGGCCTGGGAAGACCCCAACAACCCGCCGCCTCCCCCGCCGCCGCCCCCCGGAGGGTGATCCGGCAGCGGAGCCGCGAAGGCGCGGCTCCACGGGAGGGGTGAGGGAAACCAGGCTTTTCGGGAGGGCGCGCGGAGAACCGCCGCGCCCTCCCACATCCGCAACACGGAACGCATGCCGCACTCTCGGCGAACGGGCCGGGCGCGGGCGCCCCG
>DASRQW010000485.1 GCA_035696245.1 Longimicrobiaceae bacterium
CGTCTAGGAGTTCGGTTCGGTGCGAAAAATCGATGTGGGGAGGAACGACCAAGTCGCCCTCACGGATTGGTGTTCTGCCAGTGTTTGCAAGCGCGAATTCGACACGTGAGATGTTGGCGATCGACTTGCCTCCGTACTCAATCCGAAGTTTAGCAAGCCCTTGAGGACCATCCACAATTGAAGTGGTAGAGAGGGTGCGTAACTCTATTGCTGATTTCGTCTTGTAGTAATCCCATACGATGGGTACTATCACTCCGAGCGCAGGAAGTAACAATGCCATAACTGCCGATGTTCTGAGACGCCGATCGGCCATAGAATTCACCTGTTCGATTTGTTCAACTGCATGCGTTGCTACTGCACCCGCCAGGGCGTAACTCAGTGCGTGCGGTCCGTGCCGCGCGTCTTCCAGAAGCCGAAGGGCACTTCGGGGAGGGGGAAGAACTCGTCCGCCATCTCCTGGAGCAGGTGCGGCTTCTCCCACGCGCCGTCGCTGAGGGCGAGGCGGCGGACCTTCTTCGCCAGGTCCAGGTTCACCTCGCCGATGGGGTCGAGCGAGGCGGCGATGGCATCTCCCCGCCGGGCCAGGTAGTCGATCACGTAGTCGAACGAGCGCTCGGCGTACGCCTCGATGGTCTCCTCGCTCAGCGTCCAGCGCGAGTTCTCCAGGATGGTGCCGAAGATCGACTGCCAGCGGTCGTTGTCCTGGAAGCGGATCATCCCCCGGAAGATGCGGCGGTTGGTGTGGAACGAGAAGAGGGTGCCGCTGAGCACGCGGTCGAACAGCGCGTCGGCTGCGGAGTGGTCGTGGTCCATCACCACCGCGCGGGCCAGCGAGGTGTACTTCTCGCCGAGCTGCACGTCCATCCGGTGCTCCCAGTACGAGTGCCCCAGCGCCTTGGTGGACGACGTGAGCAGCAGCTGCCGCGGCACGTAGAAGTTGTGCGCCACCGTGTCTGCCGCCAGGTGCGCCAGGTAGCCGAGGCCCACGGCGCGCAGCCGGTCGCTCTCGGCCTGGCCGTGGATCTCCTCGCCCACGTGCCAGTGGTGGCAGTGGCGGCCCACCGGCACGTACTTCTTCGCGAGCGAGATGTCGGCCGCCACGGACCCGTACAGGAACTCGTACGGATACGACATCAGCAGCTGGCGCACGGCTACGGGCAGCAGCTGCAGCGAGCTGAGCACGCCCGTGCCCAGGTAGACGTGCGTGGCCGGCCCCCACGCCCAGGCGGGGTGGGGGAGCAGGAACACGAGGAGGACCGCGACGCCCAGCGCCAGCGGCGCACGCTTGCCCAATGCTACATGCCCAGCTTGCGGCCAGCCTTGCGGGCCGTGCGCGACAGGTCGCGGGCCCGCTCGCGCGCCAGTCCGCCGATCTCCTCGCGGGCGTCGCCCAGAATCTGTGCCACCTCGCTGCGGAACTCGCCCAGCAGCTCCTTGCCGGCCGAGATCAGCTCGGCCGTCAGGTCGCCGGTGGCCTCGGCGCTCTCGCGCACGCCGGCGCCGGCGTGGCGCACGCCTCGGCGCACCTCGCGGAGCGGCGGCCGGAGCTGGCGCGCCAGGCGGTCGCGGCGGGTGCGCTCGGGGCGCAGCAGCAGCGTGGCCCCGATCCCCAGCACGGTCCCCACGGCGAAGGCGGCGAGGAAGTCGGTGGTGTCGTTCCGCGGCATCAGGTCGTTCTCCGTTGTCGTGTGTGCGGGGCCCGCGGCTCAGCGCCGCGGAGCGCGGGGGGCGTCGTCCTTGCGGACCACGCCGATCTCCAGCTCGTCGTCGTCCGCCTCGTCGTCGTCCAGGTACTCGTCGACCTCGTCCAGGTCGCCGTCGGCGTCGAACGCGTCCTGCTGGAAGCGGCGGAAGGTGTCGGCGCCGGCGGTCACGCCGCGGATGGTGGCGGCGGTGTCTATGAAGATGCTCTCCGCCTCCTCCTGCACCACCTGCAGCAGGCCGTTGAACTCGTTCACGCGCTGCTCGGCGAGCGCGGCGGCGTGGTTCAGGCGCTGGTTGGCCGCGGCGATCGTCTGGTTCAGCGTCTGCACGTCCACGCGGATGGAGGTGCTGATGTAGTCCAGGTTGTCGCTCACCGCCAGCGCGTGCTTCACGATGGGGTTCAGGTCGTTGCGGAACCGGTCCACCACGTCGTTGATGCGCGCGTACATCTTCCGCGAGTTCCACGCGGCGGGGATCAGCGGGATGGCGATGGCGATCAGCGCCAGCGCGATGATGGCGCTGGCGATGCTCTGCATGATCTCCACCGCCCGCGCGAAGCCGTGCGAGGGCGCCATCACCGTGACCACCGTGTCGGCGCGGGCGCCGGGCTGCTGGAGCAGCATCTCCAGCGCGTGCGCGGCGTGCGGGGCCAGCGCGTGGATGTCGGGGACGGTCAAGCGGGCATCTCCGGAAGGGGAAGGGTTTCGCCGGTCATTCGAACAGGTCCGTGCCCAGCGTGCGGCCGTCCAGCTTGGGCGCCAGCCGCGGCCACAGGCGCGACGCCCGGCCGCGCGCGAACGCCTCGCGCACCATCGTCCGTGCATCGTTCGGCAGCGCGTCGAGCCCGGCGGGGTCGCGGGCGTCCACCCACCGCCGCAGCGCGCCGTCCAGCGCCTCGATCCCTCCGCACTCCCGGGCGATGTGGGCGACCTCGGGAGATGCGGACCAGTCGCCGGTCAGGGCGGCGACGTCGCTCGCGTACAGGTCGCCCAGGGGCAGCAGCGGCTCCGGGGGCAGCTCGCCGCCCAGCAGCAGCGCGGTCTTGTTCGCGGGGCAGGCGGGGAGGGCGTCCGGCACCAGCCGCGCCAGCATCCGCCTTGCCTCGCGCACGAAGCTTTCCGCTTCCGCGGACTGCCCGCGCAGGTGCAAGAGTGATTCCACGTCCGCCGCCCCGGCGCGGACCCTCACGACGGCGTCCTCGCCCAGCGCACGCGCCAGCAGCCGCGCGGCCAGCTCCGCCTCCGGCCCGCCGTCGTCCAGCAGCGCGATGCGGCTCATCCCGCGGTCCGCCAGCGCCTGCCGCGCCACCGCTCCCACGACCTCTCCGACCCGCCGCTCCCGCGCCCGCATCACCTCCGCCGCCTCCGTCGAACGACGGGCAATCGGTAGATGCGGATCCGCCAGTCCATCCCCGGACTCCGGGAGATGTCCCGCGTCGCTCACATCCACCGTTTCCGACGAATGATCGGCCGTGTGCGCATCGACCGGAATCGACGGATGCGCGGGCGAGCGCCCATCTACCGCATCCGTGCGATGGGCGGCCGACCGTCCATCTTCCGGATCGGTGAGATGTGCGGCCGATGTCGCATCTACCGGCGTCGTGAGATGCGTGGCCGAGGTCGCATCTTCGTACTTCGTGAGATGCGCGGCGGGGTTCGCATTTCCTGATCCTCCCGCTGACGTGCGAGCCGCGTGCGCCTCCGCCGATGCGTGAGCTTCCGCTGGTTCGGCCGCTGCGCGATCCGCCATCACTGCTCCTCCGCGGCGATGCGGGAGAGCTCGCGGAGGGTGAGGTGCGGGTCCTCGTCGCGCAGGTGGGCGAAGGGGCGGCGGGCCGCGGCGACCGCATCCAACGAGAGGTCGGCGGTCACGCGGTCTTCGGCCAGGTCGTCGCCGCGGACGATCACCTCGCCGTCGGGCGCCACGATCATCGAGCCGCCGCCGAAGACGCATCCGCCTTCCACGCCCACCCGGTTCGCGAGCACGACGTAGAGCCCGTACGCGATGGATGCCGAGCGTGCCAGATGGTCCCACGCGGCGCGGTTGGCGAAGCGCCCGCCGTTGGCGCCTCCGCTCAGCGCGCCCCGCCCCGCCGCGGCGGACTGCACGAAGATCACGTCCGCGCCGGCCATCGCGAGTAGGTACACGAGCGAGGGATGCCACAGGTCTTCGCACACCAGCAGGCCGGCGCGCCAGCCGCCGCCCGCGTCGTACGTGCGCGCCGCGCCGCCGCGCCCGAACCAGCGGCCCTCGTCGAACATGCCGTACGTGGGCAGGTAGACCTTGCGGTGCCTGTGCAGCACGCGCCCTCCGCGCAGGTGCAGTGCGGCGTTGTACGGCACGTGCCCCGCCCCGCGCTCGATGGCGCCGAGGACGACGTCCGGCCCATCCGCCAGCTCCGGCACGCCGCCGTCGAACGTTCGGGCGAGGGAGTGAACGCGGTCGCGCACGTCGTAGCCGGTGAGCGCCAGCTCGGGCGTGACGAGCAGGTCCACGCCGTCGCGCGCCGCATCGGCCTGCGCCGCCGCGATGTGCGCCAGGTTCGCGTCCGCATCGCCCAGCACGGACGGCATCTGCTCGATCCGCACACGCACCCGCCCCGCCGCCCATCCGCCGTCAGTCGCCAAGCTCGCCTCTCCGCGGTTTCCGCCGGCTGCCCCCCCATCTACCGAGATCACGCGGTCTCCAGAGCCCGCCTCGCTCCACATCTACCGAATCGCCCGCTCCACCAACCCTCCCCAGGCAGTTTTGGGGGAGGGTCGTCGAGCCTAAGCGAGGCGGCGAGGGGGCCCGCTGCCGCCTCGGATCCGCCCGGCAATCTTACGCCGCCTCCGTGGCGCGGGCAAGCAACCACGCCGCTTCCCCGGCGGTGCGAATACGGGCGGGACGGGGTGCGTTGCGAGCGGGCGGCGGGCGGTCTACCTTGCGCGCCCCCCGGAGAAGACGCGGGCGGCGGAGGGTGCCGGGCGGCGTGCACGCAAATTGCGCCCGGCCGCATCGCCGCCGGAAAGCAGCACGGCGCACCGCCCCCCGCCTCGAGCGGGTGGCCCGGTGCGCGCTTACCCCATTACTGGAGACCGAGAGTGCCCAAATTCGTCGTCAACGGCGGCCGCCGCCTCAAGGGCAGCATCCGCCCGACCGGGAACAAGAACGCGGCGCTCCCGATGCTGGCCGCCACCCTCCTCACCGAGGAAGAGGTGGTGCTGGAGAACGTCCCCAAGATCCGGGACGTGCTGACCCTCATGGACCTGCTCAGGACGCTGGGCGCCAGCGCCGACTGGACCGGCCCCAACGAGGTCACCGTCAAGGCGGCCGACATCGGCCGGGCGCAGCTGGACGACGCGGCTGCCGCGCGCATCCGCGCCTCCATCCTGCTCGCGGGGCCCATGCTGGCGCGCGCGGGCGGCATGCGCCTGCCCCCGCCGGGCGGCGACGTGATCGGGCGGCGGCGCATGGACACGCACTTCCTGGCGCTCCAGAAGCTGGGTGCGGAGGTGGTGTACGAGGAGCACGTCTTCGAGCTGCGCGCCGGCCGCCTCAAGGGCGCCGACATGTTCCTGGACGAGCCCAGCGTGACCGCCACCGAGAACGCGGTGATGGCCGCCTCTCTCGCGCAGGGCGAGACGCGCATCCGCAACGCCGCCGCCGAGCCGCACGTTCAGGACCTGTGCAACATGCTGGTGGGCATGGGCGCGGGCATCCAGGGCATCGGCACGGGCACGCTGCTGGTGCAGGGGCGCGACCGGCTGGGCGGCGGGCGCTTCCGCATCACCAGCGACCACATCGAGGTCGGCTCGTTCATCGGCCTGGCGGCGGTCACGCGCGGCGAGATCACCATCGAGGACGCGGCGGTGGAGCACCTGGACAGCACGCTCATCGGCTTCGGGCGGCTGGGCGTGCGTGCCGAGATCCGCGGCAAGGACCTGTTCATCCCCGGCGACCAGGAGATGCGGGTGCAGATGGACATGGGCGGCCACATCCCCAAGGTGGACGACGGCCCCTGGCCGGCCTTCCCGGCCGACCTGACCTCCATTGCGCTGGTGACCGCCACGCAGTGCGAGGGCACGGTGCTCATCCACGAGAAGATGTTCGAGTCGCGCATGTTCTTCGCCGACAAGCTGATCGGGATGAACGCGCGCCTGCTGCTCTGCGACCCGCACCGTGTGCTGGTGATGGGCCCGTCGCCCCTGCGCGGCGGCACGGTGGAGAGCCCGGACATCCGCGCCGGCATGGCGCTGCTCATCGCCGCACTGGGGGCGGAGGGGTGCAGCTCCATCTACAACATCGGCCAGATCGAGCGCGGCTACCAGAACATCGACGAGCGGCTGCGCGCGCTCGGCGCCGACATCCAGAAGACCGACTCGCGCAGCTAGTCCTGCGCTTTCACGGAGGGTACGGCATGGCGGAAGACCAGCAGCGGAAGCGCCCCGGCATCGGCGAGGGGCTGCGGGCGGGCATCGGCGTCCTCACCGCGGTGAAGCAGGCGGTGGAGGAGACGTTCCAGGAAGCCGTGGACCGTGGCGACCTGGCGCCCGACAAGGCGAAGGACGCGGTGTCCGCCGTCTTCCAGCGCGCACAGGACGCGATCGGTGACGTCCGCGAGCGGATGGACGTGGTGCCCCGCCGCGAGTTCGACGAGCTGCGCGCGGCGGTGGCGGAGCTGAGCCGACGGCTGGCCGCGCTGGAAGGCCGCCCGCCCGTGCCCAGCGACCACCTGCTGCCGCCCACGTGACGGCTTCGGCCGTGGCGGCTGCCCCGGCCGGCGTGCGCACCATGGCGGAGGTGCTCGCGCCGGGCGCCGTTCCGCTGTGGGTGCACCCCGAGTGGGCGGAGCGGTTCCCGTGGCTGGTGCAGGGCACGACGGGGTGGGGAGATGCCGAGCAGCCGTTCGACCTGGGCCTCGCGGGCCAGCAGCCGGTGGGGCCCGCGCTGGACCGCTGGCGCGCGCTGCGCGATGCGGCGCAGGCGCACACGGTGGTGCACGCGCGCCAGGTGCACGGCGCGGACGTGTGGACGCATCGCGAGCGCGGGGCGCCGGGCATCGCCGTGATGGACGGGCTGGACGGGCACGTCACCGCGCTTCCGGGGCTGCTGACAGCCGTGGGCGTGGCCGATTGTGTGCCCGTCTCCATCGTGGACGCGGAGCGGAAGGCGGTCGCGCTGGTGCACTCCGGCTGGCGCGGCACCGCGGGCGGCATCAGCGAGGCCGCCGTCTCCATCCTCGCGGCGGAGCACGGGTCGCGCGCGGAGGACCTGTGGCTGCACTGCGGGCCGTCCATCTGCGCCGCGTGCTACGAGGTGGGGCCGGAGGTGCACGCCGGCGTTCGCCCCTGGTGCGCGCCGCCCGAAGGCGCGGAGAACATCGACCTCCGCGCCGCCATCGCCGAGCGCGCCATAGCGGCGGGCCTGAAGCCGGAACGCATCACCCTCTCCGCGCACTGCACGCGCTGCGGCCCCGGCACGTTCTTCTCCCACCGCGGCGGCTCCAAGGCCCGGCAGATGGGCGTGCTCGGGATTCGGTAGATGCGCATCGGGAAACGCGCAGAGTTCTCGGCTCTGTAGGGCGCGGACCTGCGTGTCCGTCCGTATTTCCGCTGCGATGGGCTCTCCCGGAACGCCAATCTTCCTGGCGGAGCACGGGCTTCCACAGATGAACGGCGACCGGCGATCTCCGCTGGCCGTCGTTTTTCGTTCCTCCGATCCGTCCGGATGATCCGCTGTCCGGGACTGCCGCACGGCGGTATCTTGGCGCGGCTCTGCCGGATGACGGGCGGATGCGGAGATGCGGATTCCTGCGGACGGGAGGCAGATGGCGGGCGATGCGGGCGGCGCGGTGGTGTATGAGGGGCGCGATTTGGAGGCGATGTCGTTCGCGCATAACTACCATCGCTGGATCGTGGGCGAGCTGGCGCCGTTCCTCGGCGAGCGCGCGGCCGAGGTGGGCGCGGGCAGCGGAGACGTGTCGCGGCTTCTGCTGGACGCCGGCGTCCGCCATCTCCTCGCCGTGGAGCCCTCGGCCGAGATGTTTCCGCGGCTGCGCGACAGCGTGGCTGGCGACGCTCGCGTGGATGCGTGGCAGGCGCTGTTCGCGGACGTGGCGCCGGAGGTCGCGGGCACGCTCGATTCCGCCGTCTACGTCAACGTGCTGGAGCACGTGCCCGACGACGCGGCGGAACTGGCGCACGTCTACCGGGCGCTGAAGCCGGGCGGCCACGTCTGCATCTTCGTGCCCGCGCTGTCGTGGCTGTACAGCGACTTCGACGCGTCCATCGGCCACTTCCGCCGCTACCACCGCGCGCCGCTTCGCAAGCTGCTGGAGCGCAGCGGCTTCGAGGTCGTGCGGCTGCGCTGGTTCGACCTCGCCGGCATCCTCCCGTGGCTGGTCGTCTTCCGGCTGATGCGTCGGCGGCTGACGGGGGCGAACGTGAGCGCGTACGACCGCTTCGTGGTGCCCGTGCTGGGCGCGCTGGAGCGGCGCATCCCCGTTCCCATCGGTAAGAACCTGCTCGCCGTGGGCCGCAAGCCGCTCGGGTGAGATCGCCGCCCGGCAGGACGGAAGATGCGGGGCTCCCGGAGCTTCCGCATCGCCGCGAAGTCGTGTAGGTTTCGCGGGTTGGACGGCGTGCGCCGCGCATCGGCCGGGAGGCTGGCGGGCGCGCATGGACGGCATCTCCCGCATCTCCCGAATCATCTCCAGCAGAGCCATGGACGAGCGAGCCGGCGGCATCCGCCTCTCCATCCTGATCCCCGTGTACAACGAGGCGCGGCAGGTTTCCGACGCCATCCGCCGTGTGCGATCGGTGCCCATCCGCATGGAGGTGGTGTGCGTGGACGACGGCAGCACCGACGGCACGGGCGACGTGCTGGAGGCGCTGCGCCGCGACGGGCTGATCGACGTGCTGGTGCGCCACCCGCGCAACCGCGGCAAGGGCGCCGCCGTGCGCACTGCGCTGGACCACGCCACGGGCGAGCTGGTGGTGATCCAGGATGCGGACCTGGAGTACGACCCGTTCGAGCTGCCGCGGCTGATGGAGCCCATCCTGGACGGGCGGGCCGACGCGGTGTTCGGAAGCCGCTTCCTGGGCGGGCCGCGGCGCGTGCTGTACTACTGGCACCGCGTGGGCAACGGCCTGCTGACCACGCTGTCGAACATGCTCACGAACCTGAACGTCTCCGACATGGAGACGTGCTACAAGATGGCGCGCACCGACCTGATGCGGAGCCTGCCGCTGCGCACCGACCGCTTCGGCATCGAGCCGGAGCTGACGGCGCGGCTGGCCCAGGCCGAGGCGCGCGTCTACGAGGTGCCCATCAGCTACAGCGGGCGCACGTACCGCGAAGGCAAGAAGATCGGGTGGAGGGACGGCGCCGCGGCCATCTGGCACATCGTCCGCGCCAGCCTGCCGCCCCGCGCCCCGCGCTACGAGCCCGCCCCCCTCCCCCAGCTCGCCACCCCCGAATCGAAGGCGCGGATGCACGGGGGGTGAGGTCGCAGCGGGTCATCGGGTGTCTGGAGATGCCGGCCGGGATGTTCGCGAGATGCGGGGCATCCTGTGGGTTCATCACTTCGGAGCTACAGGCCGAAAATCGCCTCCGCGAGGTGCGGCGGCGAGATCCGGGCGACGCCGGATGAGGCCGGTTTAGCAATGGACAGACGAAGGGCCGCTCCGGTGAACGGGGCGGCCCTTCTCGTCATAGCGGCGGAGGCAGGGTGCAGGCTCGGAACGCGTTGGGGGGCGAGTTCGGTGGCCGCGGCGGCGCTCCGGGGGTGATGCGGGCGAGCGCCGCGTTCTCGAACCGCGGCTGGGCGATCACGCAGAAGTCGTCGCGGCGCGCGAGCAGGATGGGGTGGAGGTACATGGGCGCCAGGTCCGAGATCTGGTCCACCACCACGTACTCCGCCCTGGCCTCGCGCGCGGCGGCGAAGAAGGTGTCCGGCACCGCGCTCAGCGGGTACATGCGCCCCGGGTAGCCCGCGACGGCGTAGAAGATCATCGGCTTGCGTGAGATGACGGCTGTGCCCGCGGGCAGCCTGCCCTTCACCGCCTCGGCGAGCACGAAGAAGTCCTGCCAGGGCTGGTCGATGCAGCTGTACGGCCTGCCCGCCGCGGCCTCCGCACGGCACACGGCGCCGGCCTCCGCCTCGCGGCCGAGCGCGGGCAACATGCACAGCGCGAGCGCGCCGGTGACGAGCGATCCGGCGATGCGCGCGGAGCCCAGGCGCGCGCCCAGGTCCCGCACGGCTTCGCCCGCGTAGCGCAGCCCCATGGGCAGCATGGGGATGAGGAAACGCTCGCCGGACCACGTGGGCGGCCACAACAGCAGCAGGCCCACGTACATAGGCAGCCACAGCTCGGCGATGCCCACTCGCCGCCGCGCCGCGCGCCACCAGCCCGCGATCACCAGCACCCCCGCGACGGCGCCCAGCACCAGCCCCGTGTCGGCCCCGGCCATCAGCACGCCCACGTACTCGCCTAGGTAGCGCTGGAGGTTGATGGCAATGCGCACCAGCAGGTCGCGGATCCCCGCCGGTCCGCGGCTGGGCTGGTACGGGTCCAGGTAGCGGAACACGCCCAGGTAGCCGGGCGCGCCCATCCGCGCGCCGCGGATGCCCCACACCACCAGGAAGGGCCCGATGACGGCCACCATCGCCGCCAGCGTGCGGAACCTGCGCCGCATCACCAGCCACACCGCCGCCGCCACGAGCAGCGGCAGCCCCGCCGAGCGGGTGAAGTGCGCCAGTCCCGTCGCCAGGATCGCCACCGCCGCCCATCGCACGTCCAGCCCGGCATCCACCGACCGCCGCGCACCCGCCGGCTGTTCCGTCGCCGAGTTCGCGGAGTCGCCAGCCTCAGCGGGCCGGTCGAGGTGCGCGAAGGCCCAGAACGCGAGCATGGTGAACGCCCAGAACGGCACGTCCGAAAGCTCCAGGTGCGCGTACTCCAGCACGCCTGGGCAGATGGCCATGAGCACCCCGGCCGCGAGCGCCACGCCCGCCGTGCTCGTGCGCCGCACCCACAGGTACGAGAACGCGACCGCCGCCGCGGCGAACACCGCCACGATCATCTTGAACGCAGCCCACGTGTGCGCTCCCAGCAGCATTCCCGCCGCGAGGATGGCGGGAAAGACCGGTGGATACTGCGCGTGCGGCCGTTGCGCGGGGTCCCACAGCTCCACGTAGCCGCGGCCTTCCGCGATGGAGCGCGCCAGGGCGTAGTACGCGCCGTTGTCGCCGCCGCTGTACGGCGTGGGGTGGAACACGACCCCCGTCATCACCAGCGTCAGCGCCGCCAGCCCGAGCGCCACCTGCCACGCGCGCGGCGTCCACCGGTCAGGCGAGGGGGCGAGCGCAGATGCGGGTGCGGAGGCGCGGGGAGCGGACGCGGCGGGGGGTGCGGGCCGGGGTCGCGGATTGCGGGAGCGAGACATGGAGACGGGAAGCGGGGAGGGGGTCGGGACGGGAAAGCTAACGATCCGCGCGGGCCGTGGACAGTCGCGCGGCAGCGTTCGCGGACTCGAAATCGGTGAAGCTCGCCGATTCGTGCGGGAGAGCGGATGTGCGCCGCGCGCGAAGGGTTACGATTGCGCCCCGCGTGCGTCTTGGCGAGATTGGGAGCGTCGCGTCGTGCCCGCTGTCCGGCGGTGGCGCGGCACGTGGGTTGCTCCGGCAACTCGTTGCTCAGTATGGAATTCCCCACTTCGGCAGGGCTTCACGTGAGATTCTCTTCGTTCTTCCTAGCGGCGGGCTTCGCCGTCTCCGCCGCGGCCGGGGCATCCGCGCAGGAAGCGGCTGCGTCGTCCGGGCTGCGCATCGACCTCAACATCCCCGCGCAGCGCGTGGTGGTGTGGGACGGCGACAGCATCATCAAGCGCTACACCGTCTCGGTGGGGCAGCCGGGGCACGATACGCCCGCGGGCAGCTTCACCATCCAGCGCGCCGAGTGGAACCCCTGGTGGCAGCCGCCGGAGCGCGAGTGGGCCAAGGACGACAAGCTCACCCCGCCGGGGCCGGACAACCCCATGGGCCGCGTGAAGATGTTCTTCGCGCCGTACTACTACCTGCACGGCACGCCCAAGGTGAGCGAGCTGGGCACGCCCGCCTCGCACGGCTGCGTGCGCATGCGCAACCAGGACGCGATCGAGCTGGCCACGCTGCTGCACAACCGCGCGAACCCGTCGGTGCCGGCCAGCGCCATCCCCGGCATCCTGCGGAACCGGCGCGACACGCGGTGGGTGAACTTCCGCGCGCCTGTGCCCATCACCATCCGCTACGAACCGGTCGTGGTGGAGCGCGGCATGCTGCGCATCTACCCGGACATCTACCGCCACCGCAACGTGCACGCGGAGGGCGTTTACCAGGCGCTGCTCGCCGCCGGCTACGATGCGGGCGCCGTGGACCGCGCCGCCATCCGCGCCGTCCTCGCCCGCGCCGCCGCCGCCAAGGGACCGTACTCCGTTGCCGTAGACGAAGCCTTCGGCTCCATCCCGCGCAGCCAGGTCGCCTCGGCACCCGCGGCATAGCGCACGGTAAGCTTCACCGGATCGAGCGGGGGCGGCCTTCGGGTTCGCCCCCGCTTCGGGTTTTGGGTGCGGTTCCGTGGGATGGTTGCGGCGGAGAGATGCCCCCTCCCCCGACCCCTCCCCCGCAAGCGGGAGAGGGGAGACCAGACGACTGCGCCAGCTGCACTCGACAATCTATCTACTTGTAGGGGTGCGATTTATCGCATCCGGAATCTTCCGTCGCGGACAGGATCCGGTCGTGCTTCCCGGCTCGGCGTCGCGGTAGGTGCATCGAACGGGAGGGAACCGGCAGATGCGGTAGATGCGCATCTGCCCCAGGCTCGGCAGATGGCGCACGGTGGCGGCGGAACGTCACTTGCTCGATGCGTGCGCATCTTCCGCCCGCACTTCGGTGATGCGCTGCCGGGGATGCGCGGGTTCGCATCTCGCTCCCTCTACGATCCGATCTAATCCGGATGACACCGCCGTCCGCGCCGCCGCGTTCCAAGCCGTGCATCGAACAGCTGCTTTCGCCGGCGGAACTCGCGGCCGCGCGGGAGTTCGTGCATCGGGTGATTGCGCAGGTCCCGGCGCAGCTTCACTCGGCGTACCTGTTCGGATCTAAGGCGCGGCGGCAGGCGCGGCCCGACTCGGACGTGGACGTGCTGCTCGTCTTCCGCCGCCTGTCGCACGACAGGGAGCCGCAGGCGAGCATGGCGGAAGACGTCGCCGCGCAGGTCGCGCGCGAAACCGGCGTGCCGGTGCAGACGTGGTCCGTATCGCTTCTCGATCTCGAGCGCGGCAACCGCACGCCCATGCTCGTCGACGCCCTGGACGACGGTGTCCCGCTCTGGCCGGCGGGCGCGCGTCCGGTCCGCATCGCCTTCACCCCGGCCGACGCACTGCGCTGCACGCGTGCGCTGCTGGAGCGCGTCTCCGAAGGCAGCCGCGAAGCCGGGCTCGCGCGCCGGTCGGGAGATTGGGAGCGCGCCGAACGCCGGGGCAGGGACGACCTCGTCCGCCTCTGCACGGCCGCGCTACTCCTTTCGGGAGAGACACGGCCGCGCTTCGCGGAGTGCATCCGCCGCTTCTGTGAGAGGTTCGGCGGGCGAGCCGTCGCCGGAGAACTTGGCGGAGTCGTCGCGAACGAGGCGGTCTTCCGGTGGGCCGAGCGGTCGTTCGGCGCGACGGGGAAGGACGATGAGGCGCCGGCGCCGCCGTGCCCCGGCGGGTTCGCTACCATCGGGAGGGAAGTGGAGGCGCTGCGCGGCTTCGTCCGCCTTCTCGCGCGGGACTTGAGCAGACGCGCGGGGTAGGACGGAGATGCAGGCGCGGCGGAGGCCGCGCCGGGCACCGGACTTGCTGTTCCCGGTGCAGATTCCCCGCTTTCGGCATCCCCGCGGGGCCCGCTCCAAGCCTGGCGACACCATGAAGCTCACTCAGCCGGACACACGACAGCGCCGCATGCTGGGCGCCGTTTTCGCGATCGCGTTCACCATCAGCATCCTGGTCACCGCGTTCTTCCAGACGCAGGTGCTCACCGGCAAGCAGTACATGGCGCGTTCCGAGGAGAACCGCCTGCGCCCCATCACCATCCCCGCGCCGCGCGGCACCGTGTACGACCGCAACGGCGGCGTGGTGGCCACCAGCATCACCGGCTACTCCATCTCGGTCCTGCCAGGCGACTCCGCCGTCATCTCCAGCACGCTCCACGACCTGGCGCCCTTCCTGGGCCTGGCCGAGGAGGACGTCGCCAAGCTTATGGCCAAGCGCAACGGCAAGCCGCACGACCTGCTGGAGGTGAGCACCGGCGCGACTTTCTCGCAGGCCGCGGCCATCGAGGAGCGGCGCGCGTCGTTCTCCAACGTGCTGGTGGTGCAGCGGCCGCGGCGGTACTACCCGGCGGGGGCGGCCACCGGAGCGCTCATCGGCTACGTCAACGAGATCAGCGCCGCGGAGCTCAAGGACACGTCGTTCGCCAACGCCGGCTACGTCCAGGGCGACATGATCGGCAAGGCGGGCATCGAGAAGCAGTACGAGATGGATCTGGGCGGGCGCGACGGCGCGCGTTTCGTGGAGGTCGACGCCATGGGCCGCGTGGTGGACCCGCGCAGCAGCGTGGGTGCGCTGCCGCCCAAGCCCGGGCGCGACCTGAAGCTCACGCTAGACCTGGAGCTGCAGAAGTACATCAGCACCATCTTCCCGGACACCATGCAGGGCGCCGTGGTGGCGATGGTGCCGTCCACCGGCGAGGTGCTGGCGATGTACAGCAACCCGTCGTACGACTCCAACGACTTCGTGGGCCACATCCCCGGCCCGCTGTGGCGCGAGCTGAACACCGACACGGCCAAGCCGCTGCTGGACCGCACCATCAACGCGCTGTACCCGCCGGGCTCCACCTTCAAGCTCGCCACCGCGGCCGAGGCGCTGCGCCGGCACATCATCACCCCGGAGCAGCACCTGCCCATCCCCTGCACGGGCGGCATGGCGTACGCCGGGCGGTACGCGCGCTGCTGGGACCACAAGGGCCACGGCTACCTGGACCTCGCGGGCTCCATCGAGAAGTCGTGCGACGTGTACTACTACCAGCTCGGCATCAAGATGGGCATCGACGCGCTGTCGCAGGCGGGCACGCGCATGGGCTTCAACCGCAAGACGGGCATCGACCTGCCCAGCGAGCGGCGGCCGCAGTTCCCCACGGGCATCGGCTGGTTCGTCAGCCACTTCAAGCGCCGACCCATGCCGTCGGAGGTGATGAGCCTCAGCATCGGCCAGGGCCCCAACGCGCAGTCGGCGCTCAAGATGGCCGAGTTCTACTCCGCGCTGGCGGGCGACGGCACCACCCGCAAGCCGCACCTGGTCTCCAGCCCGGACGACGGGCAGCGCAGCATGGACCTGCAGCTCACGCCGCGCGACCTGCTGGCGCTGTGGGAGGGCATGGCCCGCGTGACCGACAGCGAAGGCACCGCGCTCCAGTCCAGCCTCGCGCGCTACAAGCTGTACGGCAAGACGGGCACGGCACAGAACGCGGGCGCCGACCACGGCTGGTTCGTGGGCTTCGCGGGCGTGCCGGGACGCCAGCCCGACATCGTGGTCGCCGCGATCGTGGAGCACGGCCTGCACGGCGACGCCACGGCGCCGCTGGCGTCGAAGGTGGCCAACTTCTACCTGGACCGGAAGTACCACCACCCGTTCGACCCGCGGCCCACGCTGGGCGAGCGCTGGCGGGCCGGGCTCACCCAGAGCGGCGCCTACGACCCGCCCAACCGGCGCCTCGTGCCGGCCGGCCTGTCGCAGGCCGCCGTGGCGCGGAACGCGGCGCAGGGCGACTCCGGCCGCTCGCGCTGAACGGGCCGGAGAACGGGAGGCGGCGCGGTGCCCGGCGGGGCGCCGCGCCGCTTTTCGTGGCCTCCGCGCTCGCTTGACGGGGGCGGCCGGGGGTGGCAAGTTGTCGCACTTCGGCCGGCGGGGAACCGCACGGCGCAAGGGCCACGGGCACCCACACATGGCGACCAAGACCAAGGCCACACCGCAGGCCGCGATCCCCCACGGGCTGGACCGCGGCGGGCTGCTGGAGATGTACCGCCTGGTGCGGCTCACCCGCTCGCTCGAGGAGAAGCTGGAGAACCTCTTCCGGCAGAGCAAGGTGGTGGGCGGCCTCTTCCGCTCGCTCGGCCAGGAGGGCGAGTCCGTCGCCTCGGCCTTCGCGCTGCGGCGGCGAGACGACGGCACGGGCGACATGCTCTCGCCGCTCATCCGCAACCTGGGGTCGATGCTCACCATGGGCGCCACCCCGGGCGAGGTGGTGCGGCAGTACATGGCGAAGGGCGACTCGCCGGCGCGCGGCAAGGAGCTGAACATCCACTTCACCGACTACCGCCGCGGCTTCATCGGCCAGATCTCGCCGCTGGGCGACCTGGTGCCGGTGATGGCGGGCGTCGCGCTCACCTTCAAGCAGCGAGGCGAGGACCGGGTGGGGATGGTCTACCTGGGCGACGGGGCCACCAGCACCGGCGCCTTCCACGAGGGCATCAACTTCGCCGCCGTGCAGAAGCTGCCCCTCGTCGTCATCGTCGAAGCCAACCAGTACGCGTACACGACCCCCACCCGTCTCCAGACCGCCGTCAAGTCGTTCGTCGACAAGGCGCCCGGCTACGGCATCGCCGGCGAGTCGGTAGATGGGAACGACGTACTCGCCGTCTACGGCGCGGCCAAGCG
Organism: Longimicrobiaceae bacterium; assembly: GCA_035696245.1. Taxonomy (NCBI): domain Bacteria; kingdom Pseudomonadati; phylum Gemmatimonadota; class Longimicrobiia; order Longimicrobiales; family Longimicrobiaceae; species Longimicrobiaceae bacterium. The sequence continues at coordinate 16,423 of DASRQW010000485.1, forward strand.
TGCCGTCGACCGCGCCCGCTCCGGCGGCGGCGTCACGCTCGTGGAGGTCGTCACCTACCGCCGCCGCGGGCACGCGCAGCACGACAACCAGTCGTACCAGCCGCCGGAAGACATCGAGCGCTGGGCGGCGACGAACGACCCGCTCGACCGCTATCTCGCGACCCTGACGTCCAACGGCTGGGCCACGGCCGACGAGCTGGCGAAGATCGACGCCGAGGTCGACGCCCACCTGGAAAACGAGATCCGAGACGCCGAGGCCGGACCCATGCCCGCGCCCGAGAGCACGCTCGACGACGTGTACGCGAGCGGGCCGGTGGCCGCGCCGTGGACGCGCCACGAGCCCGCCGACCCCAAGCTAGCCTGAGCCCCCACGCATGCCGACCCAGACCATGACCAGGCCGGAGCACGTCCGGCTGACCGAAGAGGGCAAGCCCGTCACCCTGCTGGAGGCCATCCGCGAGGGCATCTGGGAGGAGATGGAGCGCGACCCGTCCGTCTTCCTCATGGGCGAGGACATCGGCGCGTACGGCGGCGCCTTCAAGGTCACCGAGGGGATGCAGCAGGCCTTCGGGCAGCTGCGGGTGATCGACACGCCCATCAGCGAGATCGGCTTCACGGGCGCGGCCGCGGGCGCCGCGCACATGGGCATGCGCCCGGTGATCGAGATGCAGTTCATCGACTTCATCTCGTGCGCGTACGACATGATCACCAACTACGTCGCCACCTCGCGCTACCGCGGCTCGGGCCCGCAGCCTATCGTGATCCGCGGCCCCAGCGGCGGCTACGTGCGCGGCGGGCCGTTCCACTCGCAGAACCCCGAGGCGGCCTTCTTCCACACGCCCGGCCTCAAGATCGTCTACCCGTCCACCGCGCGCGACGCGAAGGGGCTCATCAAGGCCGCCATCCGCGACGACGACCCGGTGCTCTTCTTCGAGCACAAGTGGCTGTACCGCCGCCCACAGCTGCGCGAGGTGCTGCCGAACGAGGACTACATCGTTCCCATCGGCGAGGCGCGCGTGCACCGCGAGGGCACGGACCTGACCATCGTCACGTACGCCGCGACGGTGCACAAGAGCCAGGAAGCGGCCGAGGTGCTGGAGAAGGAAGATGGGCTGCAGGTGGAGATCATCGACCTGCGCACCATCCTGCCGCTGGACGAGGACGCCATCATCCGCAGCGTCAAGAAGACCAACCGGCTGCTGATCGTGCACGAGGACACGCGCACCGGCGGCATCGCGGGCGAGATCGCCATGCGGGTGAGCGAGAAGGCGTTCGAGTGGCTCGACGCGCCCATCCTGCGCGTGACCGCGCTCGACGCGCCCGTGCCGTACTCGCCGCCGCTGGAGGACTACTTCCTCCCGCAGACCGAAGACATCGTGAAGGCGGCGCGCCACCTGGCGGCGTACTGACGCCCTCTGACAGACACGGAAACTTCCAGCCCCGCTGAGCCCCACATGGCCCGTGTAGAAGTCCCGATGCCCCAGATGGGCGAGTCGATCGCCGAAGGCACCGTCTCCGTCTGGCTGAAGAAGGTGGGCGACGCCGTGCAGCGCGACGAGCCCATCATGGAGATCTCGACCGACAAGGTCGACGCCGAGATCCCCTCGCCGGTCGCCGGCACCCTCGCCGAGATCGTGGTCACCGAGGGCCAGACGGTCGAGGTGGGCACCATCGTCGCCTACATCGAGACCGAGGCCGGCGCCTCCGCGTCCACCCCCGCCGCGCCCGCGTCCGCTCCGTCGGCAGATGCGGTTTCCGCTACGCCGTCGTCGGCCGCTTCGACGGATGCGTCGGCTGCTCCGCCGGCCGGCGGTTCGGGAGATGCGGGGCAGGCCGCGCCGACGAGTGCCGAGCCGGGCACGCTGGAGGACCGGCTGCGGACCAAGTCCACGCCGCTCGTCCGTAAGATCGCGGCGGAGCACGGGGTGGAGGTCGCCGCCGTCCAGGGCACCGGCCGCTCGGGGCGCGTGACCAAGGACGACATCCTTCGCCACGTGGAGCAGGCGAAGACGGCGCCCGTGGCGCAGCCGTCGCAGGCCGCGGCCCAGCGTCCGGCCGCGCAGGCCCAGCCCGCGGCTGCGAAGCCCGCGTTCGAGGGCGCCTTCCCGTGGGACGAGTTCTACACGAACGTCGCGCATCCGCCCGTCACCGCCGGCCCGAACGACCGGACCGAGCCGATGAGCCGGATGACGCAGATCATCGCGCAGAACATGGTGCTGTCGCGGCGCATCTCGCCGCACGTGCACTCGTACTTCGAGGTGGACTACTCGCGGCTGGACCAGGTGCGCGCCAAGAACAAGGCGACCTGGGAGAGCCAGGGCGCCAAGGTCACGTACACGCACTTCATCGCCAAGGCCGTCGCCATGGCGCTGCGCGAGCACCCCAAGCTGAACGCCTCGCTCAGCAACGACCAGGTGATCTACCGCGGCGACGTGAACCTGGGCATCGCCGTCGCGCTGGACAACGGGCTCATCGTGCCCGTGGTCCGCAACGCCGACGACCTGTCGCTGGTGGGTCTGGCGCGCCGCGTCAACGACCTGGCGACGCGCGCGCGCAGCAAGAAGCTCTCGCCAGACGAGATCCAGGGCGGCACGTTCACCATCACCAACCCCGGCATCTTCGGCACCACCATCGGCTTCCCGATCATCAGCCAGCCGCAGGTGGCGATCCTGGGCGTGGGCGGCGTGGAGAAGCGCGGCGTCGTGGTCACCGACGAGTTCGGGAACGATGCGATCGTGGCCCGCAAGCGCGGCTACATCTCGCTCGGCTATGACCACCGCCTGGTGAACGGCGCGGACGGCGACCAGTTCCTCGCCCGCGTCAAGCAGATCCTGGAGACGTTCCCCGACACGGGTGCGTGATCTTCCGCGGACTGGCGATAGCCGATCCGCATCTACCGAAGCGACCCGGGGCACCGCCGTACCATCGGCGGTGCCCCGGCGCTATTATCCGGACCTGGAGATTCTTTCGTCCGACGGAGAGTGGAGATGGAGACGAAGACCGAAGCGCGTCCGTTCGAGGTCCGCCGCCTGGGCACCGTACCGTACGGCGATGCGCTGGAGATGCAGGCGGAGATGGTGAAGCAGCGCCGCGCGGGCGAGATCACCGACACGCTGCTGCTGCTGGAGCACCCGCACGTCATCACCATGGGCAGCGGCTCGCACGACGAGAACGTGCTGCTGGGCGAGGACGAGCGGGCGGAGCGCGGCATCGAACTGTTTGCCACCGGCCGCGGCGGCGACGTCACCTACCACGGCCCCGGCCAGCTCGTCGGCTATCCCATCCTGGACCTCAAGCCCGACCGCTGCGACCTGCACCACTACCTCCGCGACATCGAGGAGATGCTGATCGGCGTGCTCGCCGACTTCGGCTTGGAAGGCGGGCGGAAGGAGGGGCTGACGGGCGTGTGGGTGGGGGATGTGAAGCTGGCAGCCATCGGCGTGCGTGTGTCGTCGGGGTGGATCACCAGCCACGGCTTCGCGCTCAACGTTGCGACGGACCTGTCGTACTTCGGCGCCATCATCCCCTGCGGCATCCGCGACCACGGCGTCGGCTCCATCTCCGGCGAGCTGCGTCGCGAGGTTACGCTGGACGAGGTCGTGCCCTCCGTGATCCGCCGCTTCGCCGAGACGTTCGGGCGCGAGCTGGCCACATAGCTCATCTGGCTTCGCGCGGGCAGAGTCTCGTCAACGCCGATCCGCCGGGCGCCGGCTCGGAGTCGCCCGAAGAGCTTCGGAAAGCACGCACGCCTCCGGGAGACGAAAGTCTTCCGGAGGCGTGTTCACATCATCGGAATCGTCGTTGTTACGGGCCGACGTAGGGCTCGGTGCACTCCGACGCGGCGTAGTTGCACGTCCACGCGGCCTGCGTGTTGGTGCATCCGCACGAGCAGGTGTTGCCGCAGGTGTAGCCACACGTCGCTCCAGCGGTCGGCACCGGCGTGCAGTAGTTGATGGAATCCTCGAATTGGTCCTCGCAGAGTGCCGGGACCTGGGTGTAGCCTAGCCCGTGCACGGTCCCGTGCCCACCCTCGCGGCCCGTGTCGAACGACTCCACCTCGAGCGCCTCCACCGTCAGCTTAAGCTTCTTCATCCCTGCTCCTCACGTTTGGGTGTCGTGTCCGCACGATAAGCGTCCGAAAACATGCTTCCTACTTGCGGATGGGGCAATGGTGAGCGCTTCGCTGAGCTTGATACGAAGGGCTTGAGGACCGTGGTGGGATGGATTAGCTTCCATGGCGCATCCATTTCGCATCCGCTTCTGGAGACTACGATGGCGACTCTGACGATCAAGGGCTTCCCCGACGACCTATACGACCAGCTTCGCCAGCGGGCCGCCGAGAACCGGCGCAGCCTGAACAGCGAGGCGATCGTCTGCCTGGAGAACGCGGTGCGTGAACGGCGCCGCGACGCCTGGAGCCTTCTGGCGCGGGCCGACGCGCTCCGCAACTCCGTCTCCGCCCCGCCGCTCACCGATGAGATGATCGAGTTCGCCAAGAACGAGGGCCGCCCGTGATCGTGGTCGACACCAACGTCCTCGCGTACTTCTTCATCGACGGCGCGCAGACGCCGCTCGCCCGCTCGGTGATGATGCGCGACCCGGACTGGGCTGCCCCCACCCTGTGGCGAAGCGAGTTCTGCAACGTGCTGATGCTCTACCTGCGAAAGGGCACCTTCACGTACTCGCACGCGGCGAACCTCGTCGTCGCGGCCGAGGCGACGCTCGCCGCTCCGGACTGGAAGGTGGATCCGGCGCAGATCCTGAGCCTGGCGCTCGCCTCCGGGTGTACCAGCTACGACTGCGAGTTCGTGGCGGCGGCCCAATCCGCCTCAGTGCCGCTCGTCACGGCGGATCGCAAGGTCCTCAACGCATTCCCCACCACTGCTGTATCTCTCCAGGACTTCATCGCCTGAACATCGTCGCTGCTGGTCGCTCGTAGGCTGCGTGCGTCCTGATCCGGCCCTGGCCCTGCGCGGGGATCATGGGCTGTCAGGTTCCGGAGCTCGATCGCGCTGGTGTGGATGGGGAGCAGTTCGGCGGGATGGTCCGGCGTGTGCGCATGGCGCGTTGCGAAGTGCCGCGCGTTCGCTGGGAACGGGTGGCGGTCCGCTCTGTGGAGAATGGCAACGATGGATGGCGAGCGGGTGGGACCGGGCGGACGTGAGCGCAGGGCCATGGCGCGCGGCGGGCCGGCGCAGCTTCCGCTCGCGTTCGTCATCCTGTGCCTGCTCGCGCTGATCGCCCTGCCGGTGCTGGGCATCCGCCGCAGCATCGCGGCGCAGCGGCTGTTCGAGCGGACGACGGAGCCGGCGCGGGCGATGGTCACGCAGCTCCACTCCGCCATGGCGCTGGGCGACGACGCGCTGCTCGACTACCTGGACGTGGGCGACACGGCCTCGCTGGGCCGCTACCGCCGCGCAGCGGCAGACGAGCGGGAGGCGATGGACAGCCTGGAGCCGCTGATGCCCGCGATGGGCGCCGCTTCGCGGGCGCGCTTTCGCGAGCTGCGCACGGCGGTGGACGAGTGGCACGCCCACGCGGATGCGGCCGTCCGCGCCCGCACGCGCAACCCCGGCGCGGCACGGTTCCTCCTGGCCGAGCACGACCGCTTCGAGCGGGCGCTGGTGGCCGCGTCGGAGTTGGACCGCTCGCTCAGCACCGTGGCGCGCGCGCGGCGTCTGGACGTCCTGTCCGCCGAGCGGGGCGAGGTGGCGATGAGCGTCGTTCTCGGCCTGCTCGCGCTCGCCGCCGTGCTGGTCGTCGCGCACCTGGGCCGGCGGCTGCACGCGTACGCGCAGGCGGCGGAGGCGGGCCGGCGGCGCGTGGAGGAGCTGATGGAGGGGAAGGCGCGCCTCATCCGCGGGATCACGCACGACCTCAAGAACCCGCTGGGCGCCATCGACGGGCACGCGCAGCTGCTGGAGGACGGCATCCGGGGCCCGCTCACCTCCGCGCAGACCGAGTCGGTGCGGCGGATGCGGCGTTCGGCCCGCGCGATGCTCGCCATCATCGGCGACATGCTGGAGCTGTCGAAGGCCGAGGCAGGGCAGCTGCGCATCGACGCCGCGCCGGCGGACCTCTCCGCCCTGGTGCGCGAGGCGGTGGAGGAGCACCGCGGAGGGGTGGAGGCGGCGGGGCTCACGCTGGAGCTGGAGGATGGGGCGCTGCCGCCCGTTCGCACCGACGCGGCGCGGGTGGCGCAGGTGCTGGGCAACCTGCTCTCGAACGCCGTCAAGTACACGCCGGCGGGCGGCCGCGTGCTCGTGCGCGCCGAGGCGTGCGACGGAGGCGCGACAGTGCCGCGCGCCGCCGTCGCCATCCACGTGAGCGACGACGGCCCGGGCATCCCGCCCGAGAAGAGGGAGACGGTGTTCGAGGAGTTCTCGCGTCTGGAGCCGGAGCGCGCCGCGGGCGTCGGCCTGGGACTCGCCATCAGCCGGCGCATCGCCCGGCTGATGGGCGGCGACCTCACCGTGGGCGAGACGGGCGGCGGCGGGTCGACTTTCACGCTCTGGCTGCCGGACGAGCCGCCTACCGCGCCGGCAGCGCGCGGGCGGGAGTGAAGGCGAAGTTGGTGGGCGGGACCGGATAGAAGTTCGTGCAGCGCCCTTTCGCCTGCTCCTGCTTGAGCCACGCTTCGAAGCCGGACTCCACCAGCCCGCCGCTGTCCGTCTGCTTGCTCGCGGCGAGGATCGCCAGGTAGTTGGCGTACTCGTTCTGCGGGTGCCCGTTGTGCCCCTTCACCCAGCGCCACTGGATCTTGTGCCGTCGGGCGATGGGCAGCAGGTCCTTCCACATCTGCAGGTTCTCGATCTCCCCGCCCTTGCGCACCCAGCCGCGCGCCGCCCAGCCGTGCACCCACTGCGACATGCCGTCCACCAGGTAGCGGCTGTCGGTGGTGAACACCACGCGCGACGCGGCTTTCAGCGCGCCCAGCGAAAGCGCCGCGCTGCGGATGGCCATGCGGTTGTTGGTGGTGTCGGGCTCCGACGTCCAGAAGTCGCGCCGCACCCACCCTCGCTCGGGATGCCAGAACTCCACCAGCCCCGCCGCGCCGCCGGGGCGCGCGCGGTCCTTGAACTGGTTGCCCAGGCACGACTCGTCGGCGTACACGAAGACCAGCGGCTCGCTCATCCCTCTCCCGTTTCGTCTCTGCTGAAGGCTCGTCCGTCCAGCCGCGGAATCTACCCGCCCGCGCCGGGGCTGCCAACCGGCGCCCCGCCGCTTGACACGGACCCCGGCCGGCGTAGATTCCCCGCCGTTTGCATCCCTGTGGCAGCCTTGCACTTGACGCCCGCCCAGCGGCGGGGAAGGGGACCGGAGTTGGCCGAGAACGCGGTGCTGATGCTGGAGGACGGGCGGACCTTTCGTGGCGAGACCTACGGAGCGGAGGGAACGGCGTTCGGCGAGGTGGTCTTCAACACCTCCATGACGGGCTATCAGGAGGTCCTGACCGACCCCTCGTACACGGGCCAGCTCGTGGCGATGACGTACCCGCTCATCGGCAACTACGGCGTCAACCCCGAAGACGAGGAGTCGCCCCGCCCCCGCGTGGCCGGCTTCGTGGTGCACGAGGCCTCGCCGACCTTCAGCAGCTGGCGCTCGCGTGAGTCGCTGCACGACTACCTGGCCCGCAGCGGCGTGGTAGGCATCTCCGGCGTGGACACGCGCGCGCTCACCCGGCACATCCGCTCGCTGGGCGCCATGCGCGGCGCCATCGCCCCCGCGTCGGTAGATGCGGACGAGCTGCTGGCGCGGATCCGCGGGCAGCACGCCATGGAGGGGCTGGACCTGGCGACGGGCGCGTCCACCGCGCACCGCTACGTGGTCCCGGCCGACGGCGACACGCGCTACCGGGTGCTGGCGTACGACTTCGGCGTCAAGTCGCACTCGCTGCAGCTCCTGGCGCAGCGCGGGTGCGAGGTCACCGTGATCCCCGCCGCGACGTCGGTGGACGAGATCGTGGCAGCGGGTGCAGACGGGATGTTCGTCTCCAACGGGCCCGGCGACCCGGAGGCGGTGGGGCACGCACTGGACTCCATCCGCGAGCTCGCCGCGGCGGACACGCCGGTGTTCGGCATCTGCCTGGGCCACCAGCTCATCGCCCGCGCCTTCGGGGCGGAGACGTACAAGCTGCTGTACGGCCACCGCGGCGGGAACCACCCGGTGCGGCGCCTCTCCGACGGCCTGGTGGAGATCACCGCGCAGAACCACGGCTTCGCGGTGCGCGGCGACGAGGGCGGCATTCCCGGCGCGCCCGAGCTGCGGGTCACGCACCTGAACCTGAACGACGGCACCGTGGAGGGCCTGGAGCACCGCGAGCGCGCCGTCTTCTCCGTCCAGTACCACCCGGAGAGCGCGCCGGGGCCGCACGATTCGCGCTATCTCTTTGACCGCTTTGTGGATGAGATGGCGCGCCGCTCGGCTCGCGCCGCGCAAGGCGCTTGACGGGCGCGCTGGCGGGAATTATCCTTGGCATCGTATAAGTGACCCTCCCTCAGGTCCTTACGCCCTTTTCCGCCCGCACGCCGCCGCACCCAGCCCACTTCCCGCACCCAAGCCGAGCCGATGACCCTCCGGCTGCCGCGTCCGTCCGCGGCGCGAGCCGGTTCCGCCATCGTTCCCCAGCGTGAGGCACGTGAAGACGAGATGGGCCCCCGCGAAGCCGTGCGCCCGTGGCTCCGGCCCCGGCGGAGAACCCGTAGCCACGTGCGCCCGTCGCACGACTGTCCCAGCCGCGCCCCGGCTTCTATCAACCCCCCAGGAGACTTTCATGACCAAAGCGGACCTCGTTCAGAAGGTGGCCGACCAGATCGGCCCCGGCGTCACCAAGCGCGACTGCGCGGTCGTCGTCGACGCCTTCCTGAACTCCATCAAGGATGCCATGGGCGAGCACCAGAACATCGAGATCCGGGGCTTCGGCACCTTCAAGGTCCGCGAGCGGAAGAGCCGCCTGGCGCGCAACCCCCGCACCGGCGACCCGGTGGAGGTTCCGCCGCGCGCCGTGCCGGTCTTCAAGCCCAGCAAGGAGCTCCGCGCCCTGGTCGAGGAGCGGCCGCTCGAGGTCTGAGCCTCGTCCGGCAGAGCG
>DASRQW010000486.1 GCA_035696245.1 Longimicrobiaceae bacterium
GAACTACCTCGTGGGCTTCGGGCTCATCGTCGCCGCCGTCTTCGTCGTCTTCCACGAATGGTGACGATGGATGCTGGGTATCGCACACCACGCATCTCCGTTCCACCCATCACCGTCCGCGCGGCCGAGGGCTGTCATCGGCACAGGCCCGGCGCAATCTCGGCCGATGCGATGCAGCCCGCTTCGGCGAGCCCACGCCGGGCGAGGGGTTGACGGAACTGCGGAAGACGGTAGATAATTCGGTGCATCGGGAGTCGCGTCCCTCTTCAGGCAGGCCGGCCGTGCACGGGTTCGCTCGTGACCGCCGCCGCCCGTCCACCCGCCAGGTGGATGTGAGGGCCGCGGCTCTTTTTGCGTTCCCATACTTCGGCATCGACCCGAGAACACGAGCTTTCACCATCCCATGACGACCTCGACGCTGCTTTCCTGCTCGCGCATCGACGCGCGCCCCCACGCTCCGGCGGAGCCGCGGGCGTGGAGAGACGGCGCGCATGCGTACGGGCGTAAGCCGCTGGCGCGGAGCGGGTTCGGTATCGGGCATCGCGGCCGGCAGCCGGTCATGGACGCGCATGAGGGCGCTGGGTTGAACGGAATCGGGAGGCGGGACGGGATGTGAGCGCGACAGGCGCTCCACCGCACCGGCGCAGTCGCAACGACGCGCCCCGCCCCTGGCAGCACCGGGCGGGGCGCGTCTCGTTTGCGGGAGATGCACGGCGGGACGTGATATGACAGGTGAGTCGGCTAAACGGTGAAGCCGCGGGATTGTGGATCCCGAGATGGCGGTTCGAGCCCGCCCCACCTGATGGAAGTCGAACCATCCAATCCTCATCTACCGTCGATGCACGGCGGGCGATGCGCGGTGGGTGACCGGGAGACGAGACGAAGTCGATGGATGCGGGACGCGCTTGGCAATCCGGCCGGGCGCGGGGATTCGTACGGAGAGGAGAGCGGTGCACGGATGCGCACGCTGGTGATGAACGCGATGCTGGTGCCCACGGGCGAGATCCACGTGACCGAAGCCGTCACGAAGGTCTGGCAGGGCCGCGCATGGACGGTGGAGGAGCACCCGGAGATCGTTTTCCGGTCGCCGCGCATCACGCTGGCCGCGCCGGTCTCCATCGCCATGCTGGCGTACTCGCGGCTGCCGGCGGCGTTCAACGGGCGCGCCCCGCTGAGCAACGCGAACCTCTTCCTGCGCGACGGCGACCGCTGCGCGTACTGCCTGCGCACCCGCAAGGTGCTGGCGGACCACGGGCTGCGCCTCACGCGCGACCACGTGCACCCCCGCTCGCGCGGCGGGCCCGACGCGTGGGAAAACGTGGTCGCCGCCTGCCAGGCCTGCAACTGCCGCAAGGGCAGCCGGACGCCCGGCGAAGCGGGCATGACGCTGCACGGCCGGCTGTGGGTGCCCACGCTGGCGCGCCTGCACCGCATGCGGATGGAGCAGCGCCGCCGCCCGCCGGCCTGACCCTGCCCGCCGAAGGATCACCCCAGCCCGCCGGAGCCCGTCTCCGGCGGGCCACCCTTCATCCCTCCACCCTTCCGCAGCACGTCATCTCTCCGGCAGCGACGAGACCATCCTTCGGCGCGGCGGTCCGGCGGCGTCCCTGCTCACGCGAGCGGGGGCGCCGCCGCCGGTTCCCCTCACAACGCGAACGCCGGCCACGGGAGGCGGCCGGCGTTTCGAGCGGTCTGTAGATGCGGACCGGCGCCGGCGGAAGCCGATCGAGCGGATCCGACCGGAGGCCCTACTCCGAGCGGGCGGGGGGGCGGACGTCGGTCCTGGAGAGGGCGGCCACGGCTCGGCGGTGCATCATGATCGCGCGCTCCTTGTGGTCGCCGCTGGTGAGCGCCAGAGCCACGATGTCGTGCAGCGCGGTGGTCAGCCGCTCGACCTCTCCGGCAAGGCGCGCGGTCTCGTCACCATCGCTGGGGGCCCCGGGTGCCGGGGCGGAAGCTGGGGGCGTGTCTCGGGCCATGCGTGGACGCTCGCTGCGCGGTTTCCGGCGGTGCACTCCGCGACAAAGATATCGCCCCGCGCCCGCCGCGCATCCCCCTCGCCGGAAACGCCGGTCCGCATCGCCGGAATCGCCGCGAGTGTGGGATCGGCGTCGCACGGGAGATGGCGGGCGTCGCAGCGCGCCGCATCTCCCCGCGCCTGGCACACTCCTTGACCCGCCGCGGCTTCGTCCCGAACCCACGTTCCCCGAACCGGCACGGCCCGACGATGCTTGGGAGCGAGGCACGGCGCGCGAACCGCGGAAGCGGCGCGGCATGGGCGGCGCTGCTCGCGCTGGCCACGGCGTGCGGCGGCGCGGGCGCACGCTCCGCCCCCGCGCCCGAGAGCGCGTCGTCGGACACGTCCGCCGCGGCCTTCGCACGGGCGGGGGGCTGCCCGGTCGCGGATTCGGCCGCGCTGGAGAACGCGGACATCGCGGTCGTGGCAGACGTGCGCGCGCAGTCGGTACGGTTCGGCTCGGCGCCCAGGACACACGTGAGCTTCCCCGGCGCCGGCGCCCGCGACACGCTGTCGTGCACCGACCGCGAGAACCTGCCGCGGCCCGTGCGCCCGGGCGTGACGTACCGCAACGTCCGGGTGCGTGGCCGCATCGTTACCGTGTTCGACTCCGCGCGCACGCTGCCGGGAGACACCGCGCGGCCCGCGCCGCGGTAATGCAGGCCCAGGCTGCCGCACGGGGCCGGCGGCAGCGCCACCGTACATCTACAGGAGCCCGACCCATGATCCGCCACCGGAACACCCTGGCGCTGTCGCTCGGCCTGCTCGCCGCGGCGCCGCTGCACGCCCAGCAGGACACCACGCGCTACCGCTCGCCCCAGGGCGCCATGTCGCCGCAGGTGGCGCGCGAGATGGCCGCCATGGGCGAGCCCGACGTGTACCTGAACGTGCCCAACCTGAAGGTGCGCGAGATCAACCTGGAGGTCACGAACCTCCGCGCGCGCCTGAGCCTGGAGGCGCGGCTGGCGAACCTGCTGTCGCTGAACGCGGGCGCCGACGTGGGCATCGAGCGGGTGACGCTGCGCATCAGCGGGGTGGAGGCGCAGGCCATGCTGGTGGTGCGGCTGGACAACGTGGCGCGCATCATCGACCGCACGCTCACCACCATCGACCGCAACCCGCAGATCCTGGAGCGGCTGCTGCAGAGCGTGGACAACACCGTGGGCACCGTAGGCGGCGTCGCCAATACGGCGCTCCAGCCGGGCGGCGTGGTGAGCCAGACGGTCGGGACCGTGGGCAGCGTGGCGAACACCGCGCTCCAGCCCGGCGGCGTCGTGGGCCAGACGCTGGGAACCGTGGGCGGCACGCTGAACAACGTGACGCAGCCCGGCGGCCTGCTCTCGCAGACGGTGAACACCCTGGGCCAGACGGTGCAGACCACGCTGGACCAGACGGGCAACCTGGTGGAGCGCACCACGAACACGACGGGCCAGCTGGTCAACCAGCGCACGCTGGGCGCCATTACCAGCCTGCCGGTGCTGCGGACCACCACGAACGCGGCGGGGCAGGCGGTGAAGCAGGTCCGCCTCGCGTCCGGCGCCGTCGTGGAGTACGTGACCGACCAGGCGGGCCGCATCGTCTCGTCGCGCGTGGTGCAGCAGCCGGGCGGGCGGCGGTAGGACTGCTTATCGGGTAGAACGTAGAAGGGCCGCGGCGTCGCTGCGGCCCTTCTACGTTTTGATGGGGGACTCTGCGGGCTTCGCATGCTTGAAGACGCCCTTCCCGCTCCAAAGCGGTAAACTCGATGTCCTCGAACCAGCAGCGCTTCTGCTGCTCCTTGCAGTTCCGCCGGAATCGGCCGGGAAGGCTCGACGCACGGTGTTCCGAATTTTGTCTCAACCCTGTCTCTCCCACGAGTTTCTTGCTTTTCACACCGAAGCCGAGCATTTTCCGCCACCGATTTTCAATCGGTGGTGCTACTTCACTCGATGATCCGGAGGATCAACATGAGGAAGCTGAAGCTGGACCTGGGCACGCTGGAAGTGGATTCCTTCGACACCTCGTGGCTGAACATCGGGACGGGGACCGTATTCGGGGAAGACGCCTCTGCCGGCCCCGCCACGCAGTGCGGCGGCGTTCAGACCTGCGGCGGCGGCTGCCAGGTCACGGCCGGCGGTGCCACGCAGTGCGGCGGCGTCCAGACCTGCGGAGAAGGCTGCCAGGTCTCTGCCGGCGGTGCCACGCAGTGCGGCGGCGTCCAGACCTGCGGACAGGGCTGCAACAAGTAGTGATGCAGGCGCTCCGCCGTGACCACGGTCCGGCGGGACGCTGACACCACTGCTGATCCACTCGGAAGCGAGGAAGAACGGAGAGTTGCGCCTGGCCGCAGCTCTCCGTTTTCCGTATGCACGGCCTCGTGTAGTGAATCCGAAGTCCCGTGTTGCTTCGCTCGGTCGTCGAATCCTGCACAGGCTCGCGATTCGGGCTTCTGAACCAGCACGGAACCTGAGCGTCACTACACTAGCAATCGGCTGCGGGGGAGTGCGAGGTGTCCACGTTTTCAGGCTGGAGGCACGGCTGCTCCGCTCCGGTGAGCCGCCGCGCCGAGCGACGCGGGAGAGAGTGTAGGCTCACCGGCCTGCGTCCACCTGCCAGCCCGTCGGCGTGAGGCGGACGATGGACTGCGTCTCGCGGAGCGTCGTCTCCGCGGCGTCCTGCGTGCGGCGGGTGAAGCGGAGCGCGGAGCGGTTGAGCCATACCGGCTCCACGGGCGACCACGCGCCGGGACCCTGCGCGGGCGGGGCGGACGACCACTCGTGCACCAGCCCCTCCGCCCCTGCGCGCCAGATCTCCACCGCGTTCCGCGCATCTCCCGCCTCAGCGGCGACCGCGACGGCGAAGCGCGTCCCGTCCGGGGAGACCACGGGCACGGCCTCCACCGGGTACTGCCTGCCGCTGGACGCGCTCACCAGCAGGAAGCCGCGGCTGCCGCGCTCCGGCCGCACCTCCAGCAGGAAGTAGCCGAGGGTGGGCAGGTAGTCGCGGAAGAAATACCGCACCGCGGGCGTGGTGGCAGTCCCCGCCGCCACGTCCGCGAAAGCGATGGGCGTGCCGCCGCGGAGCTGGAGCGTGAGCGTGCCCTCCTGGCGCTGCACCCACATCGGATAGCGCTGGAGCTGCGCCTCCTCCATGCGCGGCCCGCAGTCCGGCGCGCCCGCGTCCGCCGTGCAGTCCGCCGGCAGCGGGTCGATGTACTCCGGCCGCGCCTGGGCGCCGCCCCCGGCCGTGGCGCACGCTCCGGCCGCCAGCAGCGCCGCGGGAACAGCTAAGCGCCGAAGCACTGGGAGGAGCGGGAGGAGCTGTCGTGAGATGCGCATCGGGAGATGTGGAGCGGTGAGGGTGGTCATTCGCCGGGGCACATCGGCAGCACGGGGGCGATCTCCGCCATGACCGGCATCTTCCGAAGCTCGTCCACCGCGGAGTCGGGCAGCGTCACGCGAGCGCCGTCTGCGGATAGCCGCGCGCCGATTCGTGCGAGCGCCGCGCTGTCGCCTGCCGTCATCCTCCGCGAGAGGCGGACCGCCACCACGGCGTCGAACCGGCGCGGGTCGCGGACGCCCACGGCTTCCGTGAACACCTCGCCGTCCACCAGCCGCTCCACGGCGGAAACCGAGATGGCGGCGCGGAGTGCCGGCACGTGGAACCGGTAGAGGACGATGCCACCGGCGCGCCGGACCGCATCCTCGTCCGCGGCGCCGGGCGCGCGGGAGAGGCGCAGGTCCGCCAGCACCGTACCGTCGGCCGGGCGCGCGAACCAGCGTCCGCAGTGGTAGCTGAACGCCGCGGGGATGTAGGGGACGATGACATCCCGCGTATCTCCGTTGCCAGGCGGTGCCATCGCCAACCCGTCTGTCTCTGCAGATGCGCTGCGGTGCGGCACGCATCCCATCACCGCGCAGGCGACAGAGGCGGCGATGATGATACGCTTCTCGGAGCGACGCAGCTCACGCATTCGCGCGCTCGGCGGCCGGGAAC
>DASRQW010000487.1 GCA_035696245.1 Longimicrobiaceae bacterium
ATCGACTTCAGGCCCGCGTAGGCCACCGAAGGCTGCGCGATGTAAGCCGCCGCCTGGTCGCCGATCCCGTTCTGGTCGAACGAGGCCTGGATGGCCTTGCCGTACAGCACGGCAGCCTGCGCCGCGCCGCCCGGGATCCAGCCGCGCTGGGCGGCCTCGGCCTGCAGGAAGAGCACCTCGGAGTAGGTCATCAGGTACGTCGGCGCGTCGGCGGCGAGGTACGCGTCGCCCACGGTCGAGTACTCCGAGATCTTGTGGTTGTGGTTCTCCGGCAGCGTGCCGTTCTCCAGGCCACGGTACACGTCGTCGCTCGTCTTCGCGGCGTACACGCCCAGGCGCGGGTCGTTGCGGTGGGTCAGGCTGTCCACCATGGCGGCGCTGACCACGAAGTCGCCGTAGCGGTCCTGGTTGTACCAGTAGTCGTACCAGGGGTTCTGGTTCGGCTGCGTGGTGCGCCACTGCATCAGCGCGTTGTCGGCGTTGCTGGCGAACCCGCCGGCCGCGTAGGCCGCCGTGAACTCGGCCTGTGCCTTGGCCGGGTCGGCGTTCACGATGCGCATGGCGTACCGCATGCGCAGCGAGTTACTGAACTTCTTCCACGCCGCAATGTTGCCGTGATACAGCAGGTCCCCGGTGGCCCAGTCGCCCGCGCCGCCGCTGAGGGAGCCGCTGGCCGCGGTGAGCTTGCTCAGGATGCCGTAGTAGACGTCCTTCTGCGTGTCGTACACCGGGCGGGTGGTGCCCGAGTCGCCCGCCAGCTGCAGCGCCTGGCTGTACGGGATGTCGCCGTACGTGTCGGTGAGCTGGCTGAAGCCCCACTGCGACAGGATAGAGGCCACGGCCGATAGGTTGGCGTCGCCGGTCTTCTGGCCCTGCTGCTGCGCCACCGACAGGTCCTTGAGGGTCCCCGCGTACCACGAGTTCCACACCCCCTCGAGCTGGCTGGGGCGCGGCGTGTACAGGTCCTCCTCGTTGTACTGCGACTGCGCGAGCTGCTGCGACCAGATCTCGGTGAGGCGCAGGCCGTACTCCGAGCCCGCCACGCCGTAGCCGCTGCCGTTGTAGCCCACGCCCTGCTGGATCGCGTTCGCCAGAAGGTGCGCCGGCGGAACGTCCTCGGGGGCGTTGGGATTCTTGTTGACGTCGGTCAACCCCTGGTCGCACGCACCGGCGAAGACCAGTGCGAGCGCCGGAGCGGCCCGAAGGTATCTGTTCATGCTCATGTCTGCTTTCTGTCCCGCGCTGGGGTTACGGAGTCACGGTGAAGCTGAACCCGATGCTCCGCGGAGTCGGAATCTGCGCGAACTCGAGGCCTTGCACGTTGCTGGCGTCGAACGCCGTCTCCGGGTCGATGTGGGGCGTCTTGCTCCACAGCGCCAGGTTGCGTCCGATGATGGAGACGTTGAACCGCGAGATGTTCGCGCGGCGCGTCACCGAGCCCGGCAGGTCGAACGAAAGGCTGGCCTCACGAAGCTTGGTATAGGTCGCGTCGAACACGTGCGCCTCGTGGATGCCGTACAGCGCCTTCCAGTAGCGCTGGGCGTTCGTGGCGGTGGTGTTCGGCGAGCCGTCGGCATGCACCGAGTTGGGCACCACGATGCCGGTCGCGGCCGTGCACGCCGGCATGTCCGACGCGTACGACGAGTTCCAGGCGCAGCGGCCCTTGGCGGTCTCGGCCAGCACGCCGGCGTACGTGCCGAACATGTGCGTCACCGAGTAGATGTCGCCGCCGCTCTTGTGGTCGAGCAGCGCGCGCAGGCTCACGCCCTTGTACGTCAGCGTGGTGCCCACGCTGCCACCCCACTTGGGCTGGTAGTTGCCCAGCACGCTCACCTCGTCGGCGGGCAGCGGGCGGCCCGTGGCGTCGACCACGATGTGGCCGGCGTCGTCGCGCTTGTAGGCGTAGCCCACCAGCGACCCGTACGGCTGGCCCTTGCGGGCTTCCACGTTCAGGCCCCAGAAGCTGCCGAGCAGCAGGGTGCCCGCGTCGTCGGCAAGCGAGACCACCTCGTTGCGGTTGCGCGAGAAGTTGACGTTCGCCTCCCACTTGAAGTCGCCGCGCTGCACCGGGGTCGTGTTCAGCTGGAACTCCATGCCGCGGTTGCGCACCGAGCCGGCGTTCACGTAGCGCTCCAGGTAGCCCGACGACGACGAGACCACGGCCGGCATGATCTGGTCGCGGGTGGTGGCGCTGTAGAAGTTGCCCTCCAGGCCCACGCGGTCGTTCATGAAGCGCAGCTCGGCGCCGAACTCCTTGGACGTGGTGGCCTCGGGCTTGAGCGCCGCGTTCGAAAGCGTGTTCGGAACGCGGAAGGTGGGGAACCCGCCGAAGGGGTCGCTGGCCACGTAGGTGTCGCGCAGCGAGTACACCGGCGCGTCGTTGCCCACGCGGGCCCAGCTCGCGCGGATCTTACCGTAGCTCAGCGCGCCGCCCAGGTTCAGCGCCGGGATGGCGTCGCTGAAGACGAAGGCGCCCGAGATGGACGGGTAGAAGTACGAGCGGTTGTCCGCCGGCAGCGTCGACGACCAGTCGTTGCGGCCGGTGGCGGTCAGGAAGAGGTACTCGTTGAAGCCGACCTCGGCCTGGCCGTACAGCGAGTTGACCTGGCGGCGGGTGACGTAGTCGTCCGGCACCGGGGTGACGGCGGCATTGTTGACCGAGAAGATGCCCGGCACCACCAGGTCGGCGGCGTAGGCGTAGTTCTCCTGGCGGCGCACGCGGCGCTGGTTGCCGCCGAGGTTCATGTCCAGGCTGAACGGACCCGACAGGGTCGGCTTGGCCGTGAGCAGGAAGTCGGTGTTGATCTCGCGGAACCCGATGTCCATGTTCGAGAACGCGCCGTTCTGGCCCACGTTGTCGGCCAGGCCGGTCATGGGGTTCACGTTGGTGACGCCCCAGTTGCCGGCGGCATACATCACGCGGCGGTTCTCCGAGTACCAGTCGGCGGCCGTGCGCGCGGTGCCGCTCAGCCAGTCCGCGAACTTGTACGTCAGGGCCGTGTTGCCGATGAGGCGGTCACGGTTGTCGCGGTTGGTGTTGACTTCCTGCTGGAAGTACGGGCTGGGGTGGTAGCTGTAGTTCCAGCTGTACGGCAGGCCCGCGTTGGGGTCGCCCGCGGGGCGGATGTCGCGGTAGTGCGCCTTCAGGTCGTTCATGTCGACCTGGCGGCCGAACCAGATGAACGCCTCGAGCGGGTTCGTCTCGTCGTACCCGATGCCGGGGCGGTTGCGGCCGTTGGTGTTGATGTACTGCACCGACGTGGTCGCCTGCAGGCGGCTGTTGACCGTCAGGCCGCCGTTCAGGCCCAGGTTGGTGCGGGCAGTGCGCTGGCCGGGCATCATCGCGTTCTGGTCCAGGCGCGACGCCGAGAGGCGCACGTTGGCCTGGTCGCTCGAGGCGGCGAAGCTGGCGTTGGTCGTCAGCGTGCGGCCCGTGTCGAAGAAGTCGCGGATGTTGTCCGGGTGCGCCACCCACGGCGTGGGATCGTGCTCGCCGCTCGAGTTGATCGGGCCGTTGTACTGCGGGATGAGGCGGCCGTCCAGCGCCGGGCCCCAGCTCTCGTCCACGTGGTCGAAGACGCCGTTGCCGTTGCCGTCGTAGTACGAGAACTTGCCCGAGCTGCCCTGGCCGTACGAGTTCTGGTAGCTGGGCAGGCGGAGCGGGTTCTCGAAGGTGACGTACTGGCTCACCGAGACCTGGCCCTTGCGGCCCGCGGCCATGCCGGTCTTGGTGGTGATGATGATGGCGCCGTTCGCCGCGCGCGAACCGTAGAGCGCGGCCGCGTTCGGGCCCTTGAGCACCGTCAGCGAAGCGATGTTCTCGGGGTTGATGTCCTGCGCGGCGTTGCCGTAGTCACGGCCGCCGTACCCGCGCGACACGCCGTAGCTGGGCGCCGTGTTGTCCACCGGCACGCCGTCGACCACGAAGAGCGGCTGGTTGTTGCCCGTGAGCGACGTGGGGCCGCGGATCACGATGCGCGACGAGCCGCCCTGGGCGCCCGCCTGCGTGATCTGCACGCCCGACACCTTGCCCGAGAGGGCGCTCACCACGTTCGGCTCCGTGCGCGAGATGTTCTCGCCGCGGATGCTCTGCACCGAGGTCGCCACGGTGCGCTCCTGGCGCGTGATGCCGAGCGCCGTGACCACCAGGCCCTGCAGCTGCGTGCTCTGCGCGGCCATCTGGAAGTTCTGCGTGAGCGAGGCGCCGGGCGCCAGCGTCACGTTGCGGCTCACGGTGGTCAGGCCCACGCGCGACGCCGTGACGCGCACCTGGCCGGTGGCGCGAGCCGCCGGCACCACGATGCGGTACGAACCGTCGGCCGAGCTGCTGGCCCCCAGGTTTAGGCCGTCCAGCCGCACTGCGACGGCCGCCTCGGGGGCCCCCGCCGCGTTGGTCACACGGCCGCTCACGGTGGCGGGCTCCTGCGCCCACGCCCCGAACGGGGTGACGGCTACCGCGACCAGGGCCGCGAGCAGCCAACGAAACTTGTTCATCAAGCTCCTCCTTGGCCTGGCGGCCTGCACGGCCGCCAGAGGTGATTTCGAGCCGCTGGACTGTCCCAGCGCCTTCCCGGGGCGGGTCCGGAAACGCCCCACCGCCATGGGCGGTGCCTCGTCCGGACGGGGCTGCCCCCGGCCTCCCCGCGACCAGCTACCGACTTCGCGACCTCCGCGTTGTGGGTGGCACGGCTGGACCGGCACGGCGCGCGGGGCACCCTGCCAGGTCACTTGAACGAACGTTCGATACGGCGAGAGGCCCGGCGAGATCGCCGGGCGGAAGGCCCGCGGGTGCGGGCCGGAAACTCGATTCAAGGTACCGAGAGATATACGCCGGGAAGGGCGCTGCGCCGCCCGCCGTGCGGGCGGGAGCTCCGTTCCGAGCCGGCCGGCTCGTCTTCAGCTCGTGTCGAGAGGCTGGTACGTCGCCCCGGCCACCGTGCGGATGCATGGGCGAGGGGCCGGGGTCCCGCTACGCGACGGGAAGAGGACCCGGTCCGCTCGCGCGGACACCGGCCTCCGGCCATGCTAGTCATGGGAGCCGATACGATTTTACGGGCATCCTAATACAAGCGCAAGTGGTTGCCGTTACGGGGCGGACGTGGCCCGGCGCCTGCGTCGCCCCACGAGCCGCGGAACGCCGGGTGTCGCGGCATGTCCAATTCCAAGCGGGACGCGGAGAATGCTGCAAGAGCGGAGCGGGACGATGCGGGATTGCGTGTTCGTGGTGACCGGCGCCAGCGGCGGCATGGGCCGGGAGACCGCCCGCGCCCTCGCGCTTCGCGGCGCGACCGTCGCGATGGTCGCCCGCAGCCGCGAGCGCGGTGAGGCGGCGCGAGAAGACGTGGCCCGCTCGGCGCCCGGCGCGCGCGTGGAGCTGCTGCTGGCCGACCTCGCCGTCCAGGCGGATGTGCGGCGCCTGGCGGGCGAGGTCGTGGACCGCTTCGGGCGCGTGGACGTGCTGGTGAACAATGCTGCGCACTACAGCCGCCGCCGCACCGTCACGGCCGAGGGGATCGAGACGCAGCTCGCGGTGAACCACCTCGCGCCCTTCCTTCTCACTACGCTGCTGCTGCCCGTGCTGGTCGCCTCCGCGCCCGCGCGGGTCGTCACCGTCAGCTCCGCGGCGCACAAGGGCGGGCGAATCCGGTGGGACGACCTGCAGGCGGAGCGGAGATACCGCGGCTTCGGCAGGTACAGCGACACCAAGCTGGCGAACGTCCTCTTCATGCGCGAGCTGGCGCGGCGCACGGCGGGCACCGGCGTCACGGCCAACGCGCTGCATCCCGGCCTTGTCGGGACCGAGCTACTCTTCGGCGGGCTCGGCATCCTCCGGCTCTTCCGGCGGTGGATGAAGACGCCGGAAGAGGGCGCCCGCACCGCCATCTACC
>DASRQW010000488.1 GCA_035696245.1 Longimicrobiaceae bacterium
ATCTCGCGCTTCACCGCGCCCCCCGCGTGCGGGGGTGCGGCGCGACGAGCCCCGGGGCTGCCGTGCGCGGGCAGCGGCGGGCGCCGGGGCGCCTGCCGGGTGGGGTCATTGGGTCCATCCGACCTCTTGACCGCCGCGCGCGGAACGTGGCGCGGCGCATCGCTTAAGAATTGAGTTCGCGCAGGAGGCTGCGGGCGATGACCAGGCGCTGGATCTCGCTGGTGCCCTCTCCGATCTCGCAGATCTTGGCGTCGCGCATCATGCGCTCTACCGGATATTCCTTGGTGTAGCCGTAGCCGCCGTGGATCTGGACGGCCTTGGTGGTCGCCCGCATGGCGACCTCGCTGGCGAACAGCTTCGCCATGGAGGCCTCGCGCGAGTACGGCCGGCCGTTCTCCTTCAGCCACGCGGCGTTGTAGACCAGGTGCTTGGCGGCCTCGATCTCGGTGGCCATGTCGGCCAGCATGAACTGGAGGCCCTGGAACTCGCTGATCGCCTTGCCGAACTGCTTCCGCTCCACCGAGTAGCGCAGGGCCTGCTCCAGCGCGCCTTCGGCGATGCCGAGGGAGAGGGCGCCGATGCCGATGCGGCCGGCGTCGAGGGTCTTCATGAAGTTGACGAAGCCCATCCCCACGTCGCCCAGCACCTGCTCGTCGGGGACGAAGGCGTTCTCGAACACCAGCTCGCGGGTGTCGGAGGCGCGCCAGCCCATCTTGTCTTCCTTCTTCCCCGCCCGCACGCCCTCGGTGAAGGGCAGGTCGTCGCTGTGGCCGATGCCCAGCTCGCGCGCCTTCTCCATGTCGGTCGTCGGCTTGGCGACGATGAACGAGGTGATGCCCTTGCTGCCCTTCTCGCGGTCCGTCACCGCCGTGGCCACGAAGACCTCGCCCACGCCGGCGTGGGTGATGAAGATCTTGCTGCCGTTCAGGATCCAGCCGCCGTCGGTCTTCGTGGCCGTGGTCGCCGTGCCGCCGGCGTCGCTGCCGGCGCCGGGCTCGGTGAGGCCGAAGCCGCCCAGGACCTGGCCCGAGGCGAGGAGCGGCACGAACCGCTCCTTCTGCGCGCCGCTGCCGAAGTTGACGATGGGCGAGGTGCCGAGCGTGGTGTGCGCCGAGACGGTGATGGCGTGCGAGGCGTCGACCTTGGCGAGCTCGTGGATGACGATCATGTAGGCGATGCCGTCCATCCCCGCGCCGCCCAGCTCCTCGCTCCACGGGATGCCGAAGAGGCCCAGCTCGCCCATCTTCTTCACGTTCTCCCACGGGAAGCGGGAGTCTATGTCCAGCTCCCGGGCCACGGGCGCGATCTCGTTCTGGGCGAAATCGCGAACCATGTCGCGGATCATCAGGTGGTTCTCGTCGAAATACCGTTCCATGGTCCGTTCTGCGGGATGTGCGCGGCGCCGCCCGAAAAGCAGGAGAATGTACCCACCGCCCGCACGATCCGAAAGGGACCGCTTCCGGCAGTCTCCTACGCGCCCGCGCCCCGCAGCAGCTCCAGGAACGGTTCTCCGTACTTCTCCAGCTTGGCCGGGCCCACGCCCGGAACCTCCAGCATCTCGTCTTCGGACGACGGGCGGCGGCGGGCGAGGTCGATGAGCGTGCGGTCGTTGAAGACGCAGTACGACGGCAGGTTGGCCGCCTTCGCCAGCTCGCCGCGCAAGGCGCGCAGCCGCCCGTACAGCTCGCTCTCCTCCGGCGTGGGCGGCGGAAGCTCGGCCCGCTCCGCGGCTCCGGCGGCGAGCACCGAGGCCGGCTTCTCCTTGCGGACCCGCACCCGCTCCGTGCCACCGTCCGATACGGCTGACCGTACGCCGGCCGCGGGAATCGTCCACGGCTTCGTATCTCCCGAGAGCTCCTGGAGGACCTGAATGAGCGCGTGGCCGTACTTCTCCAGCTTCACCGGGCCCATGCCGGGCACCGCCAGCACTTCCTCGGGCGTGGAGGGAGCGGTGACGGCGAGGGCTTCGAGCGTGGCCTCGTTGAAGATGACGAAGGATGCGACGCCCTGCTTCTTCGCCAGCTCCTTCCGCATCTCCTTGAGCCGCTGGTAGAGCTGCTCCTGCCGCTCCGTGCGCGGCGCGCCCGTGGGCACCGGCGTCTTCGCGGGACGGTCCGCCCGCTCCCGCCTCCGCCCTCCCTCGCGCGTCGCGCCCTCGCCGCCGCGGAAGGCGGGGCGCGCGGGAGGCGTCACGCCCGCGGAGGCGACGCGCTCGGCCAGCTCGCCGTGGCCGCCCAGGCAGTTGTCGCACGCGCCGCACTCGTCCATGGCCGCGGGGTCGCCGAAGTAGCGCAGGACGTAGCCGCGGCGGCACTCCTCGGTGTAGGCGTAGCCCTGCACCTGCTGGAGCTTGCGCGTCTCGTTGGCCTTCTTCGCATCCACCGTCCGCCAGTCCACCGGGAGGCGGTTGACGGGCGTCTGCATGTCGAGCACCCAGATGCCTTCGCCACTCGCGGCGCGCCACTCCAGGAAGCCTCCCCCGGCCAGCGCGTCCATCAGCTCCGCCGCGCGCTGCCTTCCTCCCGACGCATCGGAAAGCTCGCGCCAGTCCAGCTCCACGCCGCGGTACACGGCCTCGCCGCCGCCCATCTTCCACAGCGAGCGGAGGAAGGAGAGCTCGGCGTCCCTGCCCTGCCCCGCCAGCTCGGCGGTGATGCGCTTGGGCGTGGCGACCAGGCGGAGGCGGACGGGCGGCACGCCGCCGGGCTTGGAGACGCGCACCACGCCCGCGCCCTCCAGCACGCGCAGGGCGGAGAGCACCTGCCGGTCGCCCTTCACCGTGTGCACCGTCCGCGCGAAGTCGCCCGGCGCGAGCGAGACGAGGCCGGACGGGTCGCAGGTGCGGCGCAGCGCCTGGAAGACCTCCTCCACCACCTTGCGCGGCGGATGGCTCTGCTCGATGAAGAACTCGTGCGTGAACCGGTCCGGGAAGGCGTGCAGCAGCACGCAGTCCGCCGGCCCGCGGTCGCGCCCGGCGCGCCCCGCTTCCTGGTAATACGCCTCCAGGTTGCCCGGCATGTTGTAGTGGACCACGATGCGCACGTCCGGCTTGTCGATGCCCATGCCGAACGCGTTGGTGGCGACCACGACCGGCGCGTCGCCGCTCATGAACGCCTCCTGCACGCGCTTGCGCTCGGGGTCCGACAGCCCCGCGTGGTAGCCCACCGTGCGCACGCCCACGCCGCTGAGCAGCGCGGTCAGCGCGTCCACGTTCTTGCGCGTGCTGGCATAAACGATGGAAGAGCCCTCGCGCCCGCGCAGCAGCTTGAGCAGCAGGCGGTCCTTCTCGCTGTCGTTCTTGGCGCGCAGGACGTGCCAGACCAGGTTTCGCCGGTCGAACCCGGTGACGAGGACGGCGGGGTCCTCCAGCCGCAGCTGGCGGACGATGTCGGTGCGGACGTCCGGCGTGGCGGTGGCGGTGAGCGCGGCCACGGGCGGGTTGCCCAGCGCGTCTCGCACCTGTCCGAGACGCAGGTACGACGGGCGGAAGTCGTGCCCCCACTCGCTGACGCAGTGCGCCTCGTCTACCGCGAGGAGGGAGACGCCCAGGCGGGAGATGCGGCGCTGGAAGGCCTCGGAGTCGAAGCGCTCCGGGGCCACGTAGACGAGCTTGAACTCCCCGCGCTCGGCCGCGTCCAGGCGCGAGGCCATCTCCTGCGCCGGCAGGCTGGAGTTGATGAAGGTCGACGGCACGCCCACCGCGTCGAGCGCGTCCACCTGGTCCTTCATCAGCGAGATGAGGGGCGAGACGACGAGCGTCACGCCCGGCAGCATCATGGCCGGGACCTGGTAGCACAGGCTCTTGCCGCCGCCGGTGGGCATCACCGTGAGGCTGTCGCCGCCGGCCAGGACGTTGGCGATGGCCTGGTCCTGCCCCGGGCGGAAGTCCGGGAAGCCCCAGTAGCGCCGCAGCACCTCGCGCGCGGCGTCGAGCGACGTCTCGGTGTTCGGGGGGGCGGGGGGTGCGTGCGAGGCCATCGTGCCGGGTGAGGGTGTTTTGCCGCGCGCCGCCAGCCGGGCCCGGGCGCGTGCCTGTACACGGAAGCGCGGGCTTGGGTCCGGCGCACAGGTGAACGGAGTGGACAGCCTCCCGATATGATGGCACCATAGGCTCGCCCGGCGCAAGCCCTCCGTGCATCTCCCCGGTTCTTTTCGGCTTTGTACGACGGACGGCGGAACGGTCGATGCGGTCGATACGGTCGATACGGTCGATGCGGTCGATGCGGTCGATGCGGTCGGTGCAGTCGATCGATCGGCGGGCGATCGACCGCGGTACATCTCCCGGGCCGTAGCCGATCGGCGGATGCGCGGCGGGAATGCTCGTGCCCGAAGCCCCAGCGGCGCATCCCGATGCGGCGAGGGCGGGCGCCTTC
Source organism: Longimicrobiaceae bacterium (assembly GCA_035696245.1). NCBI lineage: Bacteria > Pseudomonadati > Gemmatimonadota > Longimicrobiia > Longimicrobiales > Longimicrobiaceae > Longimicrobiaceae bacterium. The sequence goes on from DASRQW010000488.1 coordinate 4,374, forward strand.
CGTTTACGCGGCCGCCGGCGTGACATCTGCCCGGAGCGGCCGAGGCGCGCGCAAAGCGTTGCCACGACACGCCCGAGCGTGTATAGTTGGTCCGCGGCGGTTCCCGCCGCCGCCGGTCCATCTGGCCCTATCCCCACCCGTTCCGCGCGATTCTCTCCCGCTCCGCCTGCGCAATCCGCGCCGGGCCGCGACGGGCGTTTACTCCCGCGGGCAAACGAGGGCCAGACGGGGCAACCCGCCCCGCCTCCGCAGCGTCCCCGCACCCCGGAGTGTTCAGATGGGTCTCCACAACGAGCACGCGCGCGACTCCGCCGGCATCTCCGCTCCCCGCAGGGCGTGGACGGCACCCGTGGTCACGCAGCTCCCGCGGCTCACCGACCTGACGCTGCAGACGGGCGCGCCCATCAACGGCGGCGGCGGCACGGGCACCGGCTCCACCACCTTCTGAGACCGAGCGGCATGCTACTAGGGCTGGCCATCACCGAGCACTGCAACCTGCGGTGCCCGCACTGCATCCGTGACGACGTGACGACCGTGCGGAACCTGGACGCGGACCTGATCCTCAGCACCGTGGACCAGGCCCGCGTCCTTTTCGGCGACGTCTTCGCCAGCATGACGGGCGGCGAGCCCACGCTGCACCCGGAGTGGGAGCGCATCGTCGCCGGGATGCACGAGCGCGGCGTGCCGTACCGCTTCGTGAGCAACGGCTGGCACATGCGGCGCCTGATGCCGCTCATCGACCGCTATCCGCCGGCCAGCGTGCGCCTGTCGCTCTCCGGCGCCGACCGCGAGACGCACGACGCGGAGCGCGGCCGCGACAGCTTCCGCCGCGTGCTGATGGCGGTAGCGCTGCTCACCAGCCGCCGCATCCCCACGTCGCTGGGGTTCCTGGTGGACCGGCGCAGCCTGGGCCAGCTGCGCCAGGCGGTGGAGCTGGCGGACTCGCTGGGGTGCGTGAGCGTGAACTTCGCGCTCGCACAGCCGGTGCCCGGCAGCGCGGCGCGCGACAGCGACATGTCGTTCGCCGAGTGGCGCCAGGCCCGCGACGAGGTGCTGGCGCTGTGGAAGGAAGGCCGCCGCACCGCCGTGTTCCTGGACTATGGCGCCCCGGCCCTGGCCGAGGAGAAGCTGTGCGACACGTTCAAGATGGAGCGCGTGTACGTGGATGCCCACGGCCGCCTCTCGCTGTGCTGCCAGCTCTCGGAGTACGGCCTGAACGAGAACGACGTGGTCGCCGACCTCAACGAGATTCCGTTCATCGAGGCGTGGCCGCGGTACGTGGCCCGGCTCGACGAGCAGCGCATCCGCAGCGCGCCGCCGGCGGTGGGCGCGACCGAGCTGGACGCCTTTCCGTGCATCCGCTGCGCGCGGGCGCTGGGGAAGATGCAGTGGGTGAAGGACTATCCCGACAGCCCGTGGTTCGGCGCCGCAGAGCCGCACACGCCGCTGCCTCCCAAGCTCATCCCGATCGGCTACTCGCGCCGGGCGCCGCAGCCCGCCTGACGCGGGAATCGGCCGTTCGCAACGCAGCGGGGCGCCTCCACACGAGGCGCCCCGCTGTGTTTTTAGGCACGTCCGTCGATCGAATGCGGCGGATGGACGTCTATCGACCGACCCGCGGCCGCAAGCGGCACCGCCTCGGCGGCTGCAGCCGCGGGACACGACGGTGCGAAGCGCATCGTCGTAGCGGCTTCCGGAAGGCCTCGAACGACGGAGGACGAGCGGTGGGGAGAGGACGATGGTCGGAAGGAGGGGGAGGATGCCTGCGCATCTTCCCCTTCTTCGTTTCTG
>DASRQW010000489.1 GCA_035696245.1 Longimicrobiaceae bacterium
GCCTGCGCGACGGCCTGGCCGACGGGCTGGGCGCATCGGCCGCGGCGCGGTATCGCCCCGGCATGCGCACGCTCTTCGTGGGCCCCAGCGGCACCGGCAAGACGCTGGCGGCGGGCTGGCTCGCCACGAGGCTGGGGCTGCCGCTCTACCGCGTCGATCTCTCGTCCGTGACCAGCAAGTACATCGGCGAGACGGAGAAGAACCTGGCGCAGCTCCTCGCCCGCGCCGAGCAGGCCGAGGTCGTCCTGCTCTTCGACGAGGCCGATTCGCTCTTCGGCAAGCGGACCGACGTGAAGGAGGCGAACGACCGCTTCGCCAACGCGCAGACCAACTACCTGCTCCAGCGCATCGAGGCGTACGACGGCATCGTGGTGCTCACCAGCAACGCGCGCGGCCGGTTCGACGGCGCCTTCTCGCGGCGGCTGGACATGATCGTCGACTTCCCCATGCCCGGCCCGCAGCAGCGGCTGGAGCTGTGGCGCTCGCACCTGGGCACCGCCCACGCGCTGGAGACGGCCGACCTGAACCGGCTGGCTGCCACCGCGGACCTGGGCGGCGGCCACATCCGCAACGCCGTGCTCGCCGCTGCCGCGGTGGCGCGCAGGGACGGCACGCCCATCGGCTGGGCGCACGTGGAGGGCAGCCTGGCCGCCGAATACCGCAAGCTGGGCAAGCCCATGCCCGCGGGCCTGCGCACCCCGCCACCGGGAGAACGCCCATGGGCCTGACGCCCGACGAACAGAAGAAGAAGGAAGAGGTGAAGAAGGCCGTGACCGCCGTGAAGAAGGAGGAGAAGGAGAAATCCGGCTCCCCGGACGCGCCGGCCGGCATGCCCATCTTCCTCAACAAGCCCGCCGCTGCCGCCGCGCATCCGGCGGCTGCCGCTGGAGGCGCCGCCGTGGTCGTGGCTCACCCGGCCGCTGCCGCCGCCGCAGTAGCGCCAGCCCATCCCGCCGCCGCGGCGCCCACCGTCGTCGTCGTCAGTAAGGACGACGCGGCGGACTGACGACCGGGCGGTAGATGCACGTCCGCGCTTCCGTCAGCGCGGAAGCCAGTCGACAAGCAACGTCGCTCGGGCGATGTACGGCTGCCGATCGCGACGATGCTGCCGGACGCACCCGCCGCCGGCGCGCAACGCGAGTCGCCAGCGGGCCGGCGGCGAGGGCGGAAAGCTGGACCGCGCAGCGGTGCGGCGGCGTCAAGGGCCGCCTTCCCTCCCTCGCGGAGGAGGGCAGGCGAGGAACGAGCCGGGTGAGGGTCCCCCACCAATCCGACTATGCCAGCGGCGACGGGCAAGACGAAGGATGCGGAGACGACGACGCGGGCGGCAGCGCCCGCGCACCGCCCGCCGGAGCGCGCCCCGGAGACGGATTCCGGGGCGCAGGCCGGCGTGCCCGTCTTCCTCCTCCGCGGCCCGGCCGCCGCTGTCCCATCTTCGGCCGATGCGGGCTCCGCGGACGCGTCGGGCGATGGGCCGCTGGCGGCGCTGACGCCGGACGCGCCGGGGATCGCTGGCGCCATCCTCCGCACCAAGCTCGTCGTGGGCGGCGTGGACGATCCGGCGGAGCACCAGGCGGAGGCCGTGGCCGAGTCGGTCGTCCGCGCGCCTTCGCCCGACGCATCCGCCGCGAACGCATCCGCATCCGCCGCACCCGCGTCGTTCGGTTCCGCATCCGCAGCTCCGTCCGTCGCAGCGACGCCGGCGGGGGCGTCTTCCGCATCCGCGACGGTGCGGCGGGCGCCGGTAGATGGCGGGGCAGCTCCGGCTTCGGCTCCGGCCACAAGCGTCGCCGCTCCCGCATCTCCCGTCGCACCCGCGGTTCACTCCGCCCCCGCTGCGCCTGTCGGGTCGAGCCCGGTGACGGCTGCCGAAGCGCCCGCGGCCAAGGCGTCGGACCCGATCCCCGGCCACGGGCCCGGCACGCCGATGAGCCCGCGCACGCGCGACAAGCTGGAGTCGCACCTGGGCGTGGACCTGGGCGCGGTACGCGTCCACAAGGGCCCGGACGCGCACGACGCGGCCTCCGCGCTAGGGGCACGGGCGTTCGCGGCGGGCAGCAACATCTGGCTGGGCAAGGGCGAATCGGACGAGGACGCCGGGCTGATGGCGCACGAGACGGCGCACGTGCTCCAGCAGGAGGGCGTGGTCCGCCGCGCCCCCGCGTCCGCCCCGCCGGCCGCGCCCGCGCCGAAGAAGCCGCCCCGCCCGCCCGCCTCCGGCGCGTCGATCTCGGGAAGCGGAGGCGCGTCGTCCGGCAGCGGCGGCAGCCCGGCTGCGAGCGGAGCGGGCGGGGCGGGGCAGGGAGCCACGGTCGCGCCGCCCCCCGCCGGGCCCGCCCCCGCGAGCGTGGACGTGCCGATGCAGATGCCGGAGCCGCCGTCGGAGATGTCGGCCGACACGCGGCAGCGGCTGGAGCACGTGGAGAGCAGCAACGCCAGCGTCGCCGAGGCCGCCGCCGATCTCCCCCCGGCCGACGAGCAGACGGCGGACGCGCGCGGCGCGGTGGCCGAGCCCACGGCCGAGACGCAGGCGCGCTCGCAGGAGGGCGTGGTCGCCGCGCTGGACGAGCGGGAGCCGCCCAGCCCGGAGATCGAGGCGCTGTGCGACCGCATCTACCAGGCGATCCGCGACAAGCGCCCGCCCGACGAGGACTCGCTGGTCGACGCGCAGCCGGACCAGATGGCGCAGCAGGCGGGCAGCCAGCTCAGCGGCGACGTGCAGGGCGACGCCGACCGCGTGGCCGGCGGCTACGACGCCATGGACTCGCCCCCGCAGGGCGCGCCGGAGCAGACGCCGGACCCCATCGCCACGCAGAACGAGGCGGTGGGCCAGCGCCCGGCCGATGCCAGCCAGGCCGCCCCCGCGCCCGTCCCGGCCGGGAACGTGAGCCTGGACGCGGACGTGGCGGGCAGCCAGCAGCAGATCGAAGACGCGCACATGACCGGCGACGTGGCCGACGAGGCGGCGCGCGGCGACCCGGATGGCCCCATCTCCACCGCCCGCGGCGCCCAGGGCGAGCTGTCCGAAGTCGCAGCCCGCGACCCGGCCGAGGTCATGCGCCAGCAGCAGGAAGCCGTGGCGCACGCCCAGGCCGACATGGCGCAGATCCAGAACGGCGCCCTCGCCGTCCTGGCCGCCTCGCGGAGGCGGACGGTGCAGGGCACGGGCGCGCAGCAGCAGCAGATGGTGGGCACCGAGGAGCAGATGCGGCAGCGGGTGGGCGAGCAGGCCCGCGGCATCTTCACCGACGCGCAGACGCGCGTGAACGCGCTGCTCGAGCCGCTGCCGCGCACCGCGATGGCGAAGTGGGACGCCGGCAAGAACCTGCTCTCGGAAGACTTCAAGCAGAGCCTGGCGCGCGTGAAGGCGTGGATCGAGGACCGGCACTCCGGCATCGGCGGGGCGCTGACGGGGGCGTGGGACTACGTGGCGGGGTTGCCGGACTGGGTGACCGAGGAGTACGACCGGGCCGAGAAGAAGTTCGGAGACGGCGTCTGCGACCTGATCCGCGACATCTCGCGCGACGTGAACACGGCGGTGGCCGCCTGCCAGGCCATCATCGACGGCGCCCGCCGCGACATCAAGGCGCTCTTCGACAGCCTGCCGGCCGAGCTGCAGGGCTGGGCGCAGGGCGAGCAGGCGCACCTCGCCGAGCAGCTGGACGGCCTGTCGCAGCGCGCCGAGACGGCGCGCACGCAGGTCAACCACGACCTGGTGGACCGCGCCTCGCACGCTGTGCAGGAGGTGCGCGAGCAGATCCACACCCTGCGCCAGGCCGCGGGCGGGCTGCTGGGCAAGATCCGCGACGCCGTGCAGGCGTTCCTGGACGACCCCGTCAAGTTCATCATCAACGGGCTGCTCAAGCTGGTCGGCATCGAACCCGGCGCGTTCTGGTCGCTGGTGGCGCGCATCCAGAGCGTCATGGCGGACATCGCCGACGACCCGATGGGCTTCGCGAACAACCTGCTGGCGGCCATCGGCAAGGGCTTCTCGCAGTTCTTCGACAACTTCGGCACGCACCTGCTCAAGGGCTTCATGAGCTGGCTGCTGGGCGGCCTGGCCGACGTGGGCGTCACCATCCCCGCCGACCTGTCGCTCAAGAGCATCGTCACCTTCATCCTGCAGCTGATGGGCATCACCTGGGCCCGCATCCGCGTGGTGCTGGCCCGGCACATCGGCGAGCGGAACGTGGCGCTGCTGGAGAAGGCGTACCAGCTCGTGGCCCTGCTGGTGGAGAAGGGCCCCGAGGGCATCTACGAGATGGTCAAGGAGAAGCTGGACCCCAAGACGATCATCGACCAGATCATCGACATGGGGATCCGGTTCATCACCGAGAAGGTCATCACGCAGGTGGCGGTGCGCATCATGGGGATGCTGAACCCCGCGGGCGCCATCGCCCAGGCGCTGGAGGCCATCTACCGCGTGCTGAAGTGGGTCTTCCAGAACGCCGCGCGCATCTTCGCGCTGGTGGAGACGGTGGTGAACGGCATGGCCGCGCTCATCGCCGGCAACATCGGCGGGATGGCGAACGCGGTCGAGAAGGCGCTGGCCGGCCTCATCGCCCCCGTCATCAGCTTCCTGGCCGACTACCTGGGCTTCGGCGACCTGCCCAACAAGGTCAAGGAAGCCGTGGTGGCCATGCAGGCCTGGGTGATGGAGAAGATCGAGGCCGCGGTCGCGTGGCTGGTGGAGAAGGCGCGCGGGCTGCTGGCGGCCCTGGGCATCAGCCGGCCGCAGCAGCCGGGAGCGGGGGAGGGCGATGGGGAGATCGGCGAGACCGAGCGCTTCACCGCCGGCGGCGAATCGCACCGCCTGTGGATCCAGGTGTCGGGCACGCAGGCGACGGTCATGGTCGCGAGCGACAACCCGGGCCCGGTGCAGGAGAAGCTGGCCGATTGGGCGGGACGCGTCGGCACCCTTCCCGATACGAACGAGACCGGCGGGAACCCGCGCCAGGAGGCAACGTCGCTCATCGCCGACGCGCGCGGCCTCACCGGCGACGCAGACCACAGCGCCGACGAGCTGGCAGCGATCATCGCCCGGAACACCACCGCACCCGCTGCGGCGCCGGGCGGGGCCGCGGCGGGTGCTGAGAACGCCGAGGCACGGGCCAAGGACGACGCTCTGGAGGCCAAGGAGCGGGCACTGGCCACCGTGCTGGAGCGGCTCTTCGTCCTCTTCGGTGGCGGCGGGCAGACGTTCGCGCCCATCCAGAAGCAGGCCGCGATGACGGGCGGGCAGGAGCCGGTGGAGATCGTGGCCGAGGGCAACCGGCTGGCGCTGAAGATCGGCGGAGCGGGTCCGTTCCTGCACTTCAACGATCTGGCTGCGGGGCCCCTGCCGAGCGGCCTGAACCAGGCCGGGAACAGGCTGGCGACCAGCGTGGCGACCGACGTCCAGAGGGTGAACACGATGGTGGGCGCGGCCCGCCTGCTCAACAACCGCATCGAGGCTTCGCTCCAGACCCGCCTGGACGCCGAAGCCACCGCCCTCGCCACACGCATCGGCGAGATCGGCACGCAGATGCGCATCCCCAACCTGGCGCGCGGCGGGCGCATCGAGCCGATTCCCCCCACGCTCGTGGAGTTCGAGTACACCTGGTCGCGCAACGAGAGATACCAGGGTAAGCTAGCCGAGGAGCTGGCGGTCCAGCTCGCACGCCAGCAGCGCGGGCTGAATGAGCTGTCGATCGACCGGTGGGCGGTGAACGTGAACGTCTACCAGATGGACGCCACCATGCTGCGCGCCCTGGACCACTCCGCCCGCGATGCCGTTCTGACACAGCTACGGGAGCGCGCCTCCACGTCCGAGGCGACCGCCACGACGAAGAAGACCCAGTACCAGGCCGCGATCGCCGAGATCGACGCGGCCCGTGCCGCCGGACGGCCCGTCAACCGCGGCCTGGTGGAGGTGGTGGCAGGGCGCTACGGAAACGAGACGGAGTGGCGAGACCTGCACTCGGCCGGGATCGAGGCCCTCTACGAGCGCCTGCAGCGGCTCGACGCGCGCTGGGCGATCATCTCGCGCACGCTCAGCCGGCTGGCGGTGCTCCACAACCCGGACCAGGTTGCCGGCGGGCCCGGCGAGATCCCGCCCATCCGAATTCCGCCCACCAGCGACGACGTAGAGGCGTGGGAGCAGTACATGAGCGACCTGGAGGCGGTGATCGGCGCCGCCCGCGTGAACTCGTCCATCGGCAGCAACTGGGGACACAAGATGCCGGACATCTACACCGACATCACGGGCCGCTACCCGCAGCCGGGCTGGCCGATCTGGCGGCTGAACTTCAACCTGCAGGCCGTGCAGTCGGCGGGTTGATCCTATCCCACACGGAGCGTCGGAGATGTCCTACCTTGGAGAGGCGTTCATCCGCGGCGTCGGACGGCCTGGCCCGCCGGCGCCCAACGGGATGGACCTCCACAACCCGTTCGGGCAGCAGATGTGGGAACGCATCCACGCCGAGATCGGCTCCGGCTGGTTCCTGGACGGCTTCCTCTATCTCTTCGGCGAGGGCCTGGACGCCCTCGATCCGTGCCTGGAGGCGTGGTCGTTCCTGCTCGACCCGGGCCACGAGAGGATGATCGTGGGCCGGAACGCGTACGGGGCGCTGCTCGTGGTCGAAGATGCCGCGGAGCAGGGATGGGTGGCGCCTGTCGGGCTGCTGAACCCGCTGGAGGTGCACTACTTCCGCGACCCCGAGCTGAACTTCAGCAGCCTGATCGGGACCTGGCTGCCCGAGCGGCGCCTGCCGGGATTCCACGATTCGAGCCTGTACGACGCCTGGAACGAGGTGACCAAGCAGCGGCTCGACCTGGGCGAGGGCCTGGTCATCAAGGAGCCTCTCTCTCTGGGCGGGACGATGGAGGCGGGGAACTTCGACATCGAGGAGCTCGTGCCCTATTACCGGTCGACGGGTCCCATCTACCGGAGCGCATTGGAGAAGAAACCGTGACCGGGGCTTCCACGACCCTCTGGACCGACGACGTGGCGAAGCGGTTCTACCTCGTCCCCGAAGACGTCTCGCTTGGCGAGGGGCCGCTGGCGTTGCGGGCGGGGGCGTTCCGGCGCGTGGCCGCGGACCCGGCGGCGGTGGCGCCGTACGAGGTGCCGAAGGATGAGGCGCGGGCCTTCCTGGACCGCGGCTTCGGCGAGTTCGTCACCGGCGCGCGCGACTCGCTGATCGCGACGCTGGGATTGACGCCGTTCCCGAAGCTGGACGAGCCGGAGGAAAGCGAGGGCCCCGGCCCCGGCGTGCGCCTCTTCGCCGACCTGGCCGGCGAGCCGCCCGAGCGCATCGCCGAGGACCCGCAGGCGTTCGTGGATGCGTTCGCACGCATGATGCGGGGAGCGGGTGACAAGCTCTCCCGCGCGCTGCGCAGCGAGGGCGGCAAGGACGAGCTTCGCGCCGCCATGAGCGACCTCGCCGCGACCCTGAAGAAGCACGGCATCTCTGCGGATCCCGCCGGTGCGCCAACTTCCGCATCCGCCGAATCTCCCAAGTCGTCCGAAGCTCCCGCGCCGGCGGACGTTGCGGCGCCACCCACGACACCCGTCGCGAACGTGCATCAGGACGAGCATCCTCATCTCTCAGCCCTGGACGCGCCAATCGCTGAGGGGACTTCCATGCCGGGCAGTGGCGCGGTAGACGACCGGCTGCCGGCCTCGCCCGAGCTTGAGGCGTTCGTGGCGGAGCTGGAGCGGGCGGTCAGGTCCAGGGGCGGGGGGAATTAGCGGAGACGGTCCCCTCCAATCTGTCGAAAGTCCCCACCGGCGGTGGCCCATCCGCGCCACGATCCCTGTTCGCCGTCTCCCATCACCTTTCCCCAGGAGGCGAGATGCCGGAACAGACCCAACCCCGGGGCAACACGCCGCGCCCGCAGCGCCTGCGCCGCCTCAGCTTCGAGTACGACGGCCACTACGTGCAGCTGCTCGATGACGAGGACGTGGAGGCCATCCACACCGCCTCGCACCCCGCCGACCTGGCCGGAAGCTACTCCCACTGGTTCGAGGTTCTCGACAGCGGGGGGAAACGGCTGTACCATCAGCTTCTCCCCGGGCACCCCGCCGGCGCGCCCGAGGTCTTCCACCACGAGGAGCCGGTCAAGCGCGACTGGGAGGCATCCAGCCGTGGCGCCTTCACCATCTACGTGCCCGCGCCCGGTCCCGGCGAGGAGCACGAGGTGCGGCTCCACCGCCCGCATCCCCATCCCGACGAGGCGGCCGCGCACCCCGCCGGGCCCACCGTGCTCGGCGCCTTCAAGCTCAGGTACAGGAACGAGGAGGACGACGATGTCTAAAGCACCATTCCCGTTCACTCTGGTCTCCGGCGGGGCCAATCCGAAGACGGCCCTCAACCTCGTGGTGCTCAGTGATGGCTATACCGCTGGGGAGCTGGGGAGGTACGCGACGACGGTGAGCGCGTTCGTGGCGGCGCTTCACGCCGAGCCGGCGCTCAACAGCTTCTCCGACCGGATCAACGTCTTCCGCGTGGATGTCCCTTCGGAGCAGTCGGGGTGCTCCCGGCCGGGAGGCGAGAGGAAAACCCACTTCCGCTCTCGCTCGGTGGGCGACCGGGTGATCACGACGGACCAGACAATCGCGATCAAAGAGGCGGGCGCTGCCCTGAAGGGCCTGAAGCTCCGGGCTATCGTGCAGGTGAATACGCCCGAGTACGGGGGATCGGGCGGCGGGGTCGCCGTGTTTTCGTCCGAGGTAAATGCGCCCCAGATCGCCATTCACGAGATCGGCCACTCGGAGTTCGGGCTGGGGGACGAGTACGAGGACCCGGCCGCGCCCCAGACCGAGAAGAGCACCGCCAACCGCAACATCGCGCTGGGCCCGATCGTCACCGAGCCGCTCTGGCTGAACCGCCTCACGCCTCCCGGCGCGAGGATCTTCCCGAACCCTGGTCCCGGCGGGGTGCTGGGCAACGACGCGAACGGCGTGGTAGGCCTCTTCGAGGGCGCGCTCTTCCACTCGTCCGGCCGGTATCGCCCCACGGCCACGTGCAAGATGCGGGACCTGCGCGCGCCGTTCTGCGCGGTGTGCGAGGACCTGATCGCGGAGCACCTGTCCATGCACTACGCTCCCTGACCGCCGAGGCACCCGATGCGGACGCACGACGGCGGCCGGGCACTCATGCCCGGCCGCCGTCTCCGTCTTCGAACCTCCGCGCGGGCGGCAGCGCCTACGCGACTGCGTGCTCGCGGTCGTGGAGCTTCAGCTTCTTCTTGTGCTTCTTGCCCTTCTTCTCCTTCTTCGCGCGCTTCGGCTCCGCGGCGGAGAGGCTGGCGCGCGCCTTGGCTTCGGCGCGCTCGGCCCAGCGGGTCGCCACCGCGGTCACCACGCCCGTGGCCACCGCCTGTGCCACCTCGGCACCGTAGCGGCGCACCAGCTTCTTCATCTGCTTGCCCAGCGCCTTCTTGAGCTTCGCCTTGATCACTGCCATCGCGCGCGCCTCCTTCGGCTCGAGGTCTCCGTCGTCGGGCGCAGGCGGCGCATCTCCCATGCCGTGCGGCGGCCCCGCTCGGTAACGGAAATGCAACGATGGCACGCGTGTTGTCACGGGAGATGCGGACCACACCGCCTTCCACCCGGACCCACGCCATGCAGAGAGAAGCGATTCGCGAACGGCTGGACCTGAACCACGCAGCCGCACACCTGCTGGACGAGTGCCGCATGGTGCTTCCCGGCATCCAGGCGCTGTTCGGCTTCCAGCTCATCGCCGTCTTCAACGCCACCTTCCACGACAAGCTGACGCCCGGCCTCCAGCAGCTGCACCTGGCCGCCATCGTGCTCGTGTCGCTCGCGATCGCGCTGGTGATGACGCCCGCCGCGCTGCACCGCCAGGCCGGCGCGCAGGAGGTGACCAGCGGCTTCATCCGCGCCTCCAGCCGCCTCCTGCTCGCGGGGATGGTCCCGCTCGCGGCCGGGATCCTCGCGGACGTGTACCTCATCGCCCGCCTCATCCTCCACGCAGACGGGACCGCCCTCGCCGTAGCCGCCATCGTGCTGGCCGCCTTCGCCTTCCTCTGGGGCATCCTCCCCCGTGTCCACCGCCTCCGCCAGGCCCTCGAATCCTGACGCCCGCCTACGGTCCGACCTCGCGCCCACCATCACCAGAGACGCGCTAAGCCCTCCCCCCGCAAGCAGTTCTCCCCTCTCCCGCTTGCGGGGGAGGGGCCGGGGGAGGGGGCACCCTTTCCGCCGCCCCACATCCCCCGAACCGCCCCACATCTCCCAACGACACGAGGGCCGCTCCCCCACCCCGGAAGCGGCCCCCGCTCGCACGTTTGCGTGCAGGCGCGTGCGGACGGACCTACCTGCGCGACTCCACCCGCAGCGTGTACGGCCCCGTGGCGCCGGCGGAGAGCGAGTTGGCGCGGATCACGTAGTCGCCGTCGGCCGGGAGCGTGACCTCGAGCTTGGAGTTGGTTCCGCCCGCGCCGTCGTCGTCGCTGTCGGTCTGCGAGAAAGCACCGTTCCGCCACGTGCCGAACGCCAGGTACGCGTCGAACCCGCCGGCCGTCATGGTCACGGTCAGGCGCTCGCCCGCGCGGCCATGGTACACGTACGCGTCGTACGACGAGTGGTCGTCGGCCTGCGGGTCGTTGGCGTCGAGCGTGCCCTCCACCGTCTCGCCCCCGCGGATGCTGCGCGGGTCGGGGGCGGGCGGTGCAGGCGGAAGCTCTTCCACGGTCACGGTGTAGCCCCCGCGGCCCTCGGCGGTGAGCGAGTTGGCGCGGATCACGTACTCGCCGTCCGCGGGCAGGGTGGCGATCACGCGCGAGTCGTTGCCGCCCGCGCCGTCGTCGTCGCTGTCGCTCACGCTCAGCGAGCCGTTCATGATGCGCCCGAACGCCATGTACGAGTCGAACGCGCCGGAGCGCATGGTCACCTGCACGCGCTGTCCCGCACGGCCGCGGAAGCTGTACAGGTCGTAGCGCGTGTTGTCGCTCTCCAGCACCGCGTCGCCCTCGTCCAGCGAGCCGCTGGCGCTGCCACCGATGCGGATGGGCTGCGGCGTGGGCATGGCGGTGTGCGCACCCTGCGGAGCGGGCCGGGGCTTGCCGGAGTAGGACGCGGCGCCGCCCGCCGCCACCTGCACCGTGTACGCGCCCGTGGCGCCGCCCTCCAACGAGTTGGCGCGGATGGTCAGCTCGCCGCCCGCCGGCACGGCCACCTGCACCTGCGCGTCGGTGCCGCCCGCGCCGTCGTCGTCGCTGTCCAGCTCGCTCCACTGCCCGTTCTGCATCTGCCCCACGGCCAGGTACGCGTCGAACGCGGTGGAGCGCAGGGTCACGGTGACCGTCTGCCCCGGCTGCGCACGGAGCGTGTAGTTCTGGTAGTACGAGCCGTCGGTGAGCTTGGGGCTGGACGCGGTGAGCGAGCCCTGCAGCCTCTGGCCCACGGCGATGCGGCCCTGCGCCCGCGCGGCGGGCGCGGTCGCGGCTGCGGCAAGGCAGGCCGCGAGCGCGGCGGTCCTGAGATGCGTGCTGTTCATGGCTGGGTCGGGAAGGGGCGGCGCGAGGGGCCGCCGGTGGTGTGTCCGCGCGTTCGGCGAGGCGGGGGCGGCCCCGCACTGCCTGGCGCGGTTGGGATGGAGCGGGTGGCTAGGGGCCGCGCGAGAGGCGGCCCGCGATGACAAGGTGCGTGGCCTCCCAGCCCCTTGGCAAGCACCGCGTGGGCGCCGCGGCGCGGGACTGTTTGCGGAACGGGCGCCGCCGCGTAGGTTGCAACGCTCGAAGCGCGGCCGGTAGAGGCCGGTACGAGGCCTCCGCCGTCCACTCCGTCCCTCGCAAGACCCTTTTTGCGACGTTGTCTGGCGCTGGGCGCACCGGGCGTGTACCTTTGCGCTCGGAGCCGGTTCATGCGATGCGTAGCCCAGCGACCCTTTCCGCAATCTGCCCTTTATGTCGACACCCCGCCTTCCCGTACCGCCCGGCCCCGTGCCCGTCTCGCGCATGGGCGCGGAGGACTACACGGTCATTCTCGACGAGATCGGCGGCGGCGGCGGGGCGGCGCTGCGCCACCTTCTGGAGAGCGTGTCGCAGTGGGTCGCGCGCCCGGCCGGCAGCCGCGGCGGCGTGTACCACCCCGCGGCCGAGGGGGTGGACCCCGGCGCCGTGCCGGAGCTGCTGCTGAGCGTGGAGGCCCTGCAGCGCCTGGTGGCCGAGGCCACGCCCGACGCCGACACCAGCGAGGCGGTGGGCTTGGGCTGCTACACCGTGGCCGAGTGGGCCGAGGAGCGGGGCGCCATCGGGACGGCGCTGGCGTGGGCACAGGCCGCCATCGAGGCCTGGCCGCAGCAGCCGCACTACGCCTACCTGGTGGGCCGCCTGGCCCGCAAGCGCGCCGAGTACGAGATGGCCGAGGCCTGGCTGCGCTACGCGATGCGCCTGGCACGCCGCCGCATGGTGTGGGAGGTGTACGCGCTCGCCCTGGCCGGCTTCGCGAACCTCAAGCGCCAGAAGGGCAACATCCCGGCGGCCATGCGCTACCACCGTCTGTCTCTCAAGGCGGCGCGCAAGTTCGGCCTTCGCACGTTCGAGGGCGACGCGCTGTACGACCTGGCGGTGATGTGCTTCGAGGTGGGCGACGCCAAGCACGCGTTCAGCTATGCCCGTCAAGCCGTGGATGCGTATGGCCCGGGCCATTCGCGGATTCCGCCGCTTGCAATTGATATCGGGCTCTTTCTCATGTACCAGTACGGCCAGTTCGAATTCGCCGCGTACATCTTTCAGTCGCTGCTCCCGTACGTCTGGGAGATGCCCAACCGTCTGCTGGTATCCGCGAACCTCGCCCGCGCGGCTGCCGCTGCCGGGTGGGAGGAGGTGTTCGAGAAAGCCTGGCTGGATGCCTGGCTGCTCATGGGCACTTCATCGTCGGCCGAAGGCCACGCCTCGGCACTGGTGCAGCTCTCCCACGGCGCGGCCAGCCTCAATTCTTGGGAGCGGGCGAGTATGGCCGCCGAACGGGGGCTGCGGATCGCGGCGGATCGCCGGGAAGGCAAGGTGCTGGTGATGGCTGAAGGTATGCTCCAGGCGCTTCGTGGTGAGATGATGGCCGACCAGCAACTGCGAGCCGTATTTCCCGATCTGGAATTCCTCGAGGCGGCGGTTCCACCCTTGACCCCGCCCGAGGCGGAGATGCTCGCGGGTGAGCTGGTCCGTGCGATGAAGATTCGACGGGACGGGGCCCCGGAGAGCCCCGCCCGCGCGTTCATGTCGGGACGCTAACCTCGCTCAGTTTCCGGTTCCGAGGTAGCCACCGTTTCGGTTGGTCGTGGTGTCAATCAGAGCCGCATTGGTTACCGGGGCGCTGTCGTGGTTCGGATCGACAATGTTGCCGGTGCCCATCAGCCCGCCGTTGACATCGTTGCCAGTCCCGAGATAGCCGCCATTCCGGTTGGTCGTCGAGTCGGCGAGGGCCGTGTTGCTCGAAGGCGCGCCGCCATCGATGTTGCCGGTGCCCAACAGGCCGCCGTTGATGTCGGTGCCGCTGCCGATCATCCCGGTGCCGCCGTCCCGGTTGCCCGTGCCGATGTAACCGCCGTTGTCCGAGGCTGCGCGCCCTTTGTCCGGCGAAACCGGCGACGATGCGGTGGTGCCACAAGCGGAGACGGCGCAGATCACGGCGGCGAAGATGAGGGTGCGAGTGGTGCGCATGGTCGCTGCTCCTGAAGTGAGATGAGATGAAAGGCGGGCGAGGAGCCGATCTCCACGCCCGCCTTTCAAGTTATCCGCTCTGTCCATTTTGTCCTATACGTGCGTCGGAGCGCCGGTCCAAGGAGTGCGGCACCCGACGCCCTTTCCGTGCCGTCGCGCTCACGCATGGCCGTGGCGAGCGGCGCACTCACAGCGTTCGTTGCGCCACGGCCGGCAGACGGCGTCTCCCGCCCTGCGTTAAGAGCGTGTCGGCGGTGCCGCAATGGGAGCGGCGCCGGGCCGGTTCGCGACGGCGGCCGGCGGCGGGGCAGGGTGGAGGTAGAGCGTTCGGCAACGAGATGTCCGCCGTCCCTCCGCCACGGCGGACGGATGGGGACAGCGCCCGTCCGGACGCGCGCGATGCGAGGCGTTCAGCCCCCGCGGCAGGTGCGCAGGGGAGCTCCGCCGGCCGCGGCGCGACCGCGGCAAATGCGGCCGAGGAAT
>DASRQW010000490.1 GCA_035696245.1 Longimicrobiaceae bacterium
GGCCATTCGTAAATCCAAGGAAGTATGCGTGGTTCCCGAGTTGACGCGCGGTGGACCACTCACAATACTGAGAGCTACGATCAAAGGCAATATGGTCAAAGGGAGTGTTCGGTGTACGGCATGTAGATGCGAGGAGGGGCAGCCTGCGCACGCGGCTGCCCCTCTTCGCATCTACCATCCACACCCGCGGGATCAATCCTCAGATTCATGGTCCAAACCTCGATTGCACCGGGTCCCGTCTACCGCACATCCTGCCTCGCAGGTCTACGTCCCGAGCGCCTGGTCGAGGTCAGCGATGAGGTCTTCCACGTCTTCGACGCCGCAGGAGAGGCGGACGAGGCCGTCGCTGAGGCCCATGGCGGCGCGCTTCTCGGGCGGGATGGAGGCGTGGGTCATGGAGGCCGGATGGCCGATCAGGCTCTCCACGCCGCCCAGCGACTCGGCGAGGGCGAAGAGGCGCACGCGGTCTACGAACGCCTTGGCGCGCTCCAGCGAGCCGGTCTCGATGGAGATCATGCCGGTGAAGCCGCGCATCTGCCGCTTGGCCAGCTCGTGCTGCGGGTGCGAGGGCAGGCCGGGGTAGTAGACGCGCTCCACGCCGGGGTGCGCCTCCAGCCACTCGGCGATGCGCTGGCCGTTGGCGTTGTGCGCCGCCATGCGCAGGTGCAGGGTCTTGGTGCCGCGCAACGCCAGCCAGCAGTCCCACGGCCCCGGCACCGCGCCCGCCGCGTTCTGCAGGAAGCGCAGCTGCTCGTGTAGCTCGTCGCTCGACGTGAGCACCAGGCCGCCCACCATGTCCGAGTGGCCGTTGATGTACTTCGTCGTGGAATGGATCACCAGGTCGGCGCCCATCTCCAGCGGCCGCTGGTTGTACGGCGACGCGAAGGTGTTGTCCACGCTCAGCCACGCGCCCCCCTCGCGCGCGACTTCCGCCGTGGCGGCGATGTCGGAGAGCGCCATCATCGGGTTGGTGGGCGTCTCGATGTGCACAAGCTTCGTGTTGGGGCGCATGGCGGCGCGCACCTGCTCCAGGTCGCCGCTGTCCACGAAGGTGATGTCGATGCCCTGCCGCGAGATGACCTTGCTGAACAACCGGTAGGTCCCGCCGTACACGCCCTCGCCGCAGACCACGTGGTCGCCGGCCGAGAGGAGCTTCGCCACCGTGTCCGTCGCCGCGCTGCCGGACGCGAAGGCCAGGCCGTGCTTGCCACCTTCCAGCGCCGCCACGTTGCGCTCCAGCGCCTCGCGCGTGGGGTTGTGCGTGCGCGCGTACTCCCAGCCCAGGTGCCGGCCCAGCTCCGGCTGCACGTAGGTGGACGTCTGGTAGACCGGCGTCATGATGGCGCCCGTGGTGGGGTCCGGGTGCTGGCCGGCGTGGATGGCCAGCGTGCCGAAGCGGAGCCCGTCCTGCGCCTTCTCGTCTTTCATCTCGCGTCTCGCGGAAGCAGGTGGTCCCCCGTGCCGCGGGGGCGAATCAGAATAGCGGGCATCGTGCGGCCGAAGCAAGCCCGCGGCGACGATCGTTCGCGCGGGTGAGACGAACGTGGCCGGATCGTTCTGCCATTCGTCCCGATCTCCGAAAGATGATCGTTGACAGCCGCGGCGGCAAGAAGTACGTTCGATTCAACGGAGGGATGAGAGAATGATCGACGAGATCGACGAGAAGATACTGACGATCCTTCAGGAGAACGCGCGGACGTCCAACGCCGAGGTGGCGCGGCAGCTGGGCATGGCGCCGTCGGCGATCCTGGAGCGCATCCGCAAGCTGGAGGAGCGCGGGGTGATCGAGGGCTACGTGGCCCGCGTGAACCCCGAGGCGTACGGCCTGTGGCTCACCGCGTACGTCTTCGTGCGGGCGGACGAGCGCGCGGGGGCGACGGCCACGGCGCAGCGCCTGGCCGCCATCCGCGAGGTGCAGGAGGTGCACCACGTGGCGGGCGAGGACTGCTTCCTGGTGAAGGTGCGCACCGCCGGTACACGCGCCCTGGGCGAGCTGCTGCGCAAGGAGTTCGGCGAGATCGAGACGATCCGGTCCACGCGGTCGACGATCGTGATGGACACCATCAAGGAATCGTGGACGGTGCCGGCGCCGGCCCGCGGGGAGGTGGAAGATGGCGGCTGAAACGAAGGTCTCGCGCGCGGCGCTGCTGAAGCTCCTGGCGGCGTTCGCCATCGTGTACGTGATCTGGGGATCGACGTACCTGGCCATCGCCATCGCCATCGACACGATCCCGCCGCTGGCGATGGCGGGCGCGCGCTTCGTGATCGCCGGGTCGGTCCTGTACGCGTTCCTGCGGCTGCGCGGCGTGCCGAACCCCGAGCCGAGGCAGTGGCGCGCGGCCGGCATCGTGGGGGCGCTTCTGCTCGTGGGCGGCAACGGGTGCGTGGTGATGGCCGAGCGCACCGTGCCGTCCGGCATCGTGGCGCTCTTAGTGGCGACGGTGCCGCTGTGGATGGTGCTCCTGGAGTGGCTGCGGCCCGGCGGCGGCGTGCGGCCCGCGCGGCGGACGTTCGTGGGCCTGGCGGTGGGCTTCGCGGGGATGGTGCTGCTGGTGGGGCCGGGCGAGCTCTCCGGCGGCGGCGGAGTGCCGCTGGGCGGCGCGGCCATCGTCTTCGCCGGGTCGCTGTCGTGGGCGTTCGGGTCCATCTGGGCGCGGCAGGCACCGATGCCGAAGAACCCGCTGATGGCGACCGCTGTGGAGATGCTTTCCGCCGGCGTGCTGCTGACGGTCATCGCGGGCGCCACGGGCGAGCTGTCGTCCGTCGGCGCGCAGGCGGTGACGCTGAAGTCCCTGCTGGCGCTGGGCTACCTCATCGTCTTCGGGTCGCTGGTGGCGTTCAGCGCGTACGTGTGGCTGCTGCGCGCGACCACGCCCGCGCTCGTCTCCACCTACGCGTACGTGAACCCCGTCGTCGCCGTGTTCCTGGGCTGGCTGGTGCTGGGCGAGCCGGTGACGGGCCGTACGCTGCTCGCTGCCGCCGTCATCATCGCCGCCGTGGCGATCATCACCATCGGCGGCAAGCGCCCGGCGGAGGATGCGCCCGCGAAGGTGCTGGACGAGGGCGCTGCCGCGAGTCCGCTTTCGGAAGATGCGGAGATCGGCGGGGCGGGGAAGACGGCGCGCGCCTCATCGCCCGCGAACCTCGCGCCGATGCGGAAGCGGGCGAGCAGCGGCGGACGGTAGCGCATCGGGCGAGGACGGTAGATGATCGGCGGCTGTATCCTCGGATGCGCCGTCGATCATCATTCGGAGATGGCGAAGATACGCATCTGCCGAAACGCGCATCGGGAGATGCGGGGTGGATGCGCATCTACCGGCAACGCGTGTCGAGAGGTTCCTGCGGCGGAGAGTTGCGGATGCGATAAATCGCACCCCTACAGGTGGTTAGGTTTGCGCGGCGGGTGGGTCGAGGGTGATGGTGGAGGGTTGTTTGTAGGCGGCGAGGCGGGATTGGCAGAGGTGGCGGACGTCGTCTTCCGTTAGGGCGGCGCCGGGGGCGGGGCGGATGGTGAGGGCGATGTCGTTCTCCTTGGCGGCGTCGGGGACGGCTTCGACGGTGATGGCGGCGATGCGGGGGTCTTCGAGGAGGACGCGCTCGATCTCGGCGGGGTAGATGTTGAAGCCGCTGCGCGTGAACATGGGCTTGAGGCAGCCGTGGAAGGTGACGGCGCCATCCTGCGACATGCTGCCCAGGTCGCCCGTCCGCAGCCACTCGCCGTGGAAGTCCTCGACATTGCGGCCGCCCTCGCCCACGTAACCGGCGAAGACGTTCTCGCCCGCCACGCAGATCTCGCCCACCGCGCCGGTGGGCAGCACGTCGCCCCGCTCATCGCGGATGGTGACGGAGACGCCGGGGAACGGGTAGCCCATGGTGCCGCGGCGGTTGGGCCGGTCCAGCCGGTTGAAGAGGCAGACGGGCGACGCCTCGGTGAGCCCGTAGCCCTCGCGCAGCGGGACGCCGAACATGGCTTCCCAGCGCGCGGAAACCTCCTCCGGCAGCGGCGCGCCTCCGCAGATGGCGGCCTTCACGCTGTGGCGGGGCACGCCGCGCCGCTCCGCCGCCGCCAGGATCGCCATGTACATGGCCGGGACGCCGCAGAGCACCGTCGCCTGCGTCTCTTCCAGCAGCTCCAGCAGGCGAACGGGGTGGAAGCGCTCTACCGGGAGCACGGTGGCGCCCGCGGCGAGCGGCGCGTTGAGCGTCACGGTGAGCCCGAATGCGTGGATCAGAGGCAGCAGCGTGACCACGCGGTCGCCCTCGCCGATCTGCATGGCCTCCATGACGGCGGCCAGGTTCGCGCCCAGGCTGCGGTGCGTGAGCCGCGCCCCGCGGGCCCAGCCGCTCACGGCCGACGTGTAGATCACCGCCGCCTCGCGGTCGTCGCCCAGCGCCAGCTCGTCCGCCAGGATCGCATCCGCGGCCCGCGCCGCGACCTCTGCCGCCCTCACCGGGTCCGCATCCGCCGCCGCAGCCGCGGACGAGCGAACGGTGGGAGATTCGGTAGATGCGAATCGGGCAGATGACCGCGCTTCATCTACCGTCCCGCCATCTACCGAATCGCTCGCGAATGAAGCGCGTTCGGCAGATGCGCGAGATGCGCCATCGACCGAGGCGCCGTCGGACGATGCCGCGTGGGGCGGGGCGGGCTGCCGTGCATCTCCGGGCATCTCGATCTCGTCCATCGCGGCGTCGATGAGGATCGTGGGGATGCCGGGCGGGAGAAGGTGGGCCAGGTCGCGCGTGGTGACGGCGGCGGCGGCGCGAGAGTCCGCCACGTACTCGGCCACCTCGCGCGGCGAGTAGAGCGGGTTGAGCAGCACGGCGCTGGCGCCCGCGCGCAGGATGCCGTGGAAGGCGGCGGGGAACGCCTGGACGTTCGGCAGCAGCAGCGCCACGCGTCTTCCCGACACGCCCATCGTGTCCAGCGCCGCCGCGAACGCGCGGACGCGCCGCTCCAGCTCCGTGTACGTCCACGGCGCGTCGGACAGGATCGCGGTGCGGTCCGGAAAGCGCGCGGCGGCGGCGGTTACGGGGTCCGGAAGCGTCTCGTGCATCGGCTCGGAATGGGCGTGGAGACTGGCGGCGGAAGGCCGTGCGGCGGCATCTGCAAGGTGAGAACCGAACTTGCATACACCGTGGCGCCCGCGCCGGGGCCGCGCTTGACGCCGCCCGACGCCGCGGGGCAGATTCCCCGGTTTCTCCCCCGCCGCGGCGGGGGAGCACATCCAGACGGCCCGTTTACTCCATCGCCGGAACAGGTTCAGTGTTCGATACGTCGCAACTGATGGTGAGCGTCTCCGGCGTGCGCGGCCGGGTTGGCGGGGGCCTGACCCCGGAGGTGATCGCCCACTTCGCCGCCGCCTTCGGCGCCTACGCGCTGAAGCGCGGGCCGGGGAAGACGGTGGTGATCGGCCGCGACTCGCGCGTTTCCGGCGCCATGTTCATGCGGGCGGCCACCGCGGCGCTCCAGTCCGTCGGCTGCGACGTGGTAGATGTCGGCATCGTGCCCACGCCCAGCGTGCAGCTCGCGGTGGAGGATCTGGGCGCGGCGGGCGGGCTGGCGGTCACGGCCAGCCACAACCCCATCGAGTGGAACGCGCTCAAGTTCATCGGCCCCACGGGCATGTTCCTGGACGCCGACGAGGGCACGGAGATGCGCGCCTTCCTGGACGGCGAGATCCCGCGCGCGCAGTGGGCGGACCTGGGCCAGTGGCGCGAGGACGGCGGCGCGGTGGAGCGGCACCTGGCGCGCATCCTCGCCATCCCGTTCCTGGACGTGGAGAAGATCCGCGCGAAGCGCTTCCACGTGGCGCTGGACTGCGTGCGCGGCGCCGGCGGCAACATCTTCCCGCAGCTGCTGGAGGCGCTGGGCTGCACGGTGGACGCCATCAACCTGGAGACGGACGGCCTCTTCCCCCGCGAGCCCGAGCCGGTGGCGGAGAACCTGAAGGAGCTGGAGGCGCTGGTCGCCAAGGGCGGCGCCGTGGTCGGCCTGGCGACGGACCCCGACGTGGACCGCCTCTCCCTCGTCTCCGAACAGGGCAAGGCGATCGGCGAGGACTACACGCTGGCGCTGGCGGCGTCGCTCGTCCTGCGGCACAGGCCGGGCAAGGTGGTGACCAACCTCTCCACCAGCCGCCTGCTGGACGACGTGGCGGAGAAGGCGGGCACCAGGCTGGTGCGCGCGCCCGTGGGCGAGATCAACGTGGCGCGGCGGATGCAAGCGGAAGATGCGACCATCGGCGGCGAGGGAAACGGCGGCGTGATCCTGCCCGACGTCCATCTCACCCGCGACGCGCCCGTGGCCGCCGCCCTCATCCTCCAGCTCCTGGCCGAGACCGGCCGCCCGCTGAGCGAGCTGGCGGCGGAGATCGGGCGGTACGAGATCGTGAAGGAGAAGGTCGCCCGCCCGGACAAGCCGCTGGACGAGGTCTACGCCGCGCTGGAAGCGTCGATGGGCGCCCCCGAGGCCGACCGGCAGGACGGGCTGCGGCTGTCGTGGCCGGCGGAGCGCAAGTGGGCGCACCTGCGGCCTTCCGGCACCGAGCCCATCGTGCGCATCATCTGCGAGGCGCCCACGCGCGCCGAGGCCGACGAGCTGGTGGAGGCCCTGCGCAGGGCGCTCCCGGCATAAGCTGCACCCACTCTCAAACGCGGAAGCGAACGACTATGTGCGGAATCGTGGGATATATCGGTGCGCAGCAGGTCGCGCCGCTCCTCATCCAGGGGCTGAAGCGGCTGGAGTACCGCGGCTACGACTCGGCCGGGATCGCGGTGGCGAAGAACGGCACCATCTCCATCCGCAAGGAAGCCGGCAAGATCGCCGAGCTGGAGAAGCTGCTGGTGGAGGAGCCGGTGGAGGGCGTGTACGGCATCGGCCACACGCGCTGGGCCACGCACGGCCCGCCCACGACCACGAACGCGCACCCGCACACGAGCGAGAACGGCGACTTCGCGCTGGTGCACAACGGCATCATCGAGAACGCCAACGCGCTGCGCCGCCTGCTCACCGAGCGCGGCCACGTCTTCAAGAGCGAGACCGACACCGAGGTGCTTCTGCACCTGATCGAGGAGCTGTACACCACGGGCGACGGCCGGTCCGGCGAGTCGCTGGAGCGCGCGGTGGAGGCGGCGCTGGGGCAGGTGGAGGGCACGTACGGCATCGCCGTGGTCAGCACGCGCGACCCGGGCAAGATCGTGGTGGCCCGCCTGGGCAGCCCGCTCCTGATCGGGGTGGGCGAGAACGGCGAGACCTTCGTGGCGAGCGACGCGGCGGCGGTGATCGCGCACACCCGCGACGTCATCTACCTGGACGACGGCGACATGGCGACCATCACCACCAAGGGCTACACGGTGCATCGGCCGTCGCAGGGGCCGGTGCAGCGCGCGGTGAGCCGGGTAGACTGGGACCTGGACGAGGTGGAGCGCGGCGGGTACGACCACTTCATGCTCAAGGAGATCATGGAGCAGCCGGCCACCCTGCGCGAGACCATGCGCGGGCGGCTGCTGGTGGAGGACGGCGCGGTGAAGCTGGGCGGCCTGCAGGGGATGGACGAGGAGCTGCGCGACATCGAGCGCGTGATCATCCTGGGCTGCGGCACGAGCTGGCACAGCGGCCTGATCGGCGAGTACATGCTGGAGGACATCGCCCGCATCCCCACCGAGGTGGAGTACGCGTCGGAGTTCCGCTACCGCCGCCCGGTGGTGGAGCCGCGCACGCTCACCATCGCCATCTCGCAGAGCGGCGAGACGGCCGACACGCTGTGGGCCATGCGCGAGGCCAAGCAGGCCGGCGCCACCACGCTGGGCGTCGTGAACGCCGTGGGCAGCACCATCGCGCGCGAGACCGACGCGGGGGTGTACCTGCACGCGGGGCCCGAGATCGGCGTGGCCAGCACCAAGGCCTTCACCAGCCAGGTGGAGGTGCTGGCGATGCTGACGGTGCACCTGGGGCGGCTGCGC
>DASRQW010000491.1 GCA_035696245.1 Longimicrobiaceae bacterium
GTCCCCCGGGGTCCGCGCCCGTCTCCTCGCACGCGAGGAGGCGGCGTGAAGCGCGAGATCCTGATGAACACCACCGCCCGCGAGACGCGCGTCGCCATCCTCGAAGACGACGTGCTGGTCGAGCTCATGCTCGACCGGCCCGACGCCGCGCGCATGGTGGGCGACATCTACCTCGGCAAGGTGGAGGCGGTGCTCCCCGGCATCCAGGCCGCCTTCGTGGACATCGGCACCGACAAGGCCGCCTTCCTGCACGTCTCCGACGTCGCCCTGGAAGACGAAGCCGATGCCGAGGCCGAGCCCGGAGACGATCCCGCGGAACCCGCGGAAGGCGCCGAGGGCGACGACGACGAGGCCGCGTCCGGCGGCGGCGGGGGAGGCGGCGGAGGGCGCAGGCGCACCCGCAACTACCCGCCCATCCAGGACGTGGTGAAGAAGGGCCAGGAGATCCTGGTGCAGGTCAGCAAGGAGCCCATCAGCACCAAGGGCCCGCGCGTGACCGCGCACATCTCCATGCCCGGACGCTTCCTCGTCTACATGCCCGGCAGCGACCACGTGGGCGTCTCGCGCAAGATCGAGGAGCGCGAGGAGCGGGCGCGTCTGCGCGCCCTGGCGAAGGAGATCCTGCCTCCCAACAGCGGCGGCCTCATCGTCCGCACCGTGGGCGAGGAGCTCACGCGCGAGACCTTCGAGCGCGAGCTGCGGTCGCTGCAGGACACCTGGAAGCAGATCCTGAAGAAGAAGGCCCGCGCCCGCGCCCCGGCGCTGCTGCGGCGCGAGGCCAAGCTGGTGGCCGGCATCATCCGCGACCTCTTCTCGCAGAAGGTCGACAGCCTGACCATCGACAAGAAGGAAGTCTACAACGAGGTGCGGCAGTACCTCGAAGAGGTGGACCCCACGCTCATCGAGCGCGTGCACCTGTACGAGGACGCCAAGCCGCTCTTCGACGCGCGCGGCATCGAGAGCGAGATCACCGACGCCTTCCAGCGCCGCGTGAACCTGCCGTCGGGCGGCTACATCATCGTGGAGCCCACCGAGGCGCTGGTCTCCATCGACGTCAACACGGGGCGCTACACCGGCAAGAAGGACCCCGAGAAGACGATCCTCAAGACCAACGTGGACGCCGCCAAGGAGATCGCCCGCCAGCTCCGGCTGCGCGACGTGGGCGGCATCATCGTCTGCGACTTCATCGACATGGAGTCGAAGCAGAACCGCGAGAAGGTGCTCCAGGAGCTGCGGCAGCACCTTTCGCGCGACCGGGCGCGGACCAAGGCGTTCCAGGTCTCGGAGCTGGGCTTGATCGAGATGACGCGCCAGCGGGTGCGGCCGTCGCTCTACCAGACGCAGACCGAGGCGTGCCCCACCTGCAAGGGCACCGGCCGCATCTTCACGCCCGAGACGATCGTGCGGCGCATCGAGCGCGCGGTGCGGCGGGCGGCGGACGACGGCAAGGAGCGCGGGCTGTTCATCCGCGCGCATCCCGAGGTCGCGCTCTACATCATCGAGGACGAGCCGCAGTTCCTGCGCACGCTCGAGAAGCAGCTCAAGCTCCAGCTCACGCTGCGCGACGACCCGCTCATGCAGCAGGACGAGTTCCGCGTGCTGGCGGCGAACTCGCAGCAGGATCTTTCTTCCAAGTACGCTTTGGGCTGAGGCTTGGCGGCGGCGGACCGCTCCGGAGCCGGCCGGGCGATACTGCCTGCCCGTCCGTCTCCTGCGCGGGGGCGGGGAGCCTCCTCCTCCGGCGGGCGATACTGCCTGCCCGCCTCCGTCCGGGGTCTCCCCGCCCGCGGCGTGAGCCTGCCGAAACTGCCCGGCAGTCTCACGCCGCAACTCTTTTTTTGGGATACGGCGGAACAACCCCGCCGTCGCGCCCGGCACGGGGTGACCCGTCATCCCCGCCACCGGTAGGGCGCGGACCCGCGTGTCCACCCGTGTTTTCACACGCACCACCACCGCCGAAACGCGAACGCCCGCCGCCCTCTGCGGCCGGTGCGCCGCTGCCGCCAACGCCCGCTCGGCGCCGCAGCTTCCCGCCCGCCCCAAACAGGCTCCCCTCCCCCAGGCAGTTTTGGGGGAGGGGCTGGGGGAGGGGCCTCCGCCGCACCTTGACACAACCCCCCTGAAGGCGGATATTAGGGGCTTGCGTTGTTTCCAGGCAATTCCGTCTCAGTAACGGGAGTTCCGTACATGTACGCCATCATCCGCACCGGCGGGAAGCAGTTCCGCGCCGAGCCGGGCAAGACCCTTCGCATTCCGTCGCTCGACGTGGAGCCGGGGCAGACGGTGACCTTCGACGACGTGCTGCTGGGCGCCAACGACGACACCATCAAGGTCGGCGTGCCCACGGTCTCCGGTGCGGCTGTCACGGCCGACGTGGTCCGGCACGGCAAGGACGACAAGATCGTCATCTTCAAGCACAAGCGCCGCAAGAACTACCGCCGGAAGCAGGGCCACCGGCAGAAGTTCACTGAAGTGCGCGTCAACGAGATCAACCTCGGCTAAGGGAGCGCACTCATGGCTCACAAAAAGGGCGGCGGTTCTACCCGCAACGGCCGCGACTCGAACGCCCAGCGGCTCGGCGTGAAGAAGTTCGGCGGCGAGAAGGTCCTCGCCGGCAACATCATCATGCGCCAGCGCGGCACCAAGATCCATCCGGGCAGCAACGTGGCCCGCGCCAAGGACGACACCCTGTTCGCCCTGGTCGACGGTACCGTTCAGTTCGGCCGCAAGGACAAGAAGCGCAAGCTGGTGAACGTGGTCCCCTTCGAGCTGGCCGCCGTCACCGACGTCGCCGCCGACTGAGGCCCGCACCGCGGCTCACCCCGCGCGTGCACCGAAGCCGCCCCGGAATTTTCCGGGGCGGCTTCGCGTTTGTATCCATCCTCATCCCCGCTTGCCGTATTCCGCTGACGTACGTGAGGACATCCTCCCGTCGATACTCGCCTCACCCTCCACCTGTAGGGGCTGCGATTCATCGCGCCCGGCCGCCTTGCCGGACGCGACGTCATCCCCCAATCCAGGCGCATTCTCGCATCCTGGTTCCAGCCGAGCGGAAGGATGTGCGGCGTACGGATGCGCCCCCTCCCGCTCGCTTAGGCTCGCACCCT
>DASRQW010000492.1 GCA_035696245.1 Longimicrobiaceae bacterium
GCTCCATCTCCGCCTCCTGCGCCTCGCCGGACAGGCCGGACAGGTCGGCGGATTCCACGGCGAACGCGGCTTCCGGCGCGAGCGGGAAGGCGTGCCACCCGGCGTCGCCGCACGCGTAGCCGGTCCGCAGCGCATCGTGCAGCGCGACGACTTCCACGACGGCGCGGCGCAGCGCATCGGCCTCCACCGCCTCCGGCAGATCGAACGCGAGCGCGTGGTTGAAGTGCTGCGGATCCACCGGCTCCGCCTCGAAGAACCACCGCTGCACTGGCGTCAGCGGAAGCGACACATCTCCGCTCCGCGCTTCAGTAGATGCGGAGCCGCTTATCGCCTGGCCGACATCGAAACGCGATGATTCAGCGCCGTCAAATGCAGCGTTACTGGATGCGATGTCAGGAGATACGCTCCGCCCGCGCAGCAGATCGAGCTGCCGCGACATCACGCGCAACTGTTCCGCGACCAGCCACTCCGCGCTGCCTTCGACGCCCGCGGTGGAATCGGCAGATGTAGATGCAATGACGGGAGATGCGGACGCGACGGTATCCGCCGTTCCGGCCGGCGCCGCGGCGGATGCGGGGGCGTCGATCCAGTGGCGGGTGCGCTGGAACCGGTACGTGGGGAGGAGGACGCGGCGGCGGCGCTCGTGCTTCCACACGCCCTGCCAATCCACATCCACGCCGTCCGCCCACAGCCGGCCGAGCGCACGGAAGACGAACTGCGCGTCGTGCGCCGTCTCGCGCGGCTGGCGCATGGTCGCGACGCAGGGGACGTCGCCGTCCTGCGCCTCCACGACCGCGGAGAGGCTCTGGCCCGGGCCGGTTTCCAGCAGCACCGCGCCCGGAAGGGCCGACACTGTCGCCAGCCCCTCGCGGAAGCGGACCGTGCCGCGGAGGTGGCGAGCCCAGTACGCGGGGTCCGCCGCCTCGTCCGGCGTGATCCAGGTGCCGGTGACGTTGGAGATCCACGGCAGCTCCGGCGCCTTCCGCGCGACGCGGCCAACGAGCGCGGTGAACTCCGCCAGCACGGGGTCCATCATCGGCGAGTGGAAGGCGTGCGACGTGTGCAGCCGCTTGTGCCGCACGCCCGCGTCCGCCAACCGCGCCTCCAGCGCCGCCACCGCGTCCTCATCTCCCGACACCACGCAGCTCCGCGGCGCGTTGTCCGCCGCGACGGAGACGCCGCCGGGCAGCATCTCGCTCACCTGCTCCACCGGCAGCGAGACGGAGAGCATGACTCCGCCGGGCATCGACTGCATCAGCCGTCCGCGCGCGGCGACCAGCGCCAGCGCGTCGGCCAGGGAGAAGACGCCGGCCAGGCATGCCGCCACGTACTCGCCGATGCTGTGGCCCAGCATGGCGGCCGGGCGCACGCCCCACTCCATCCACAGCCGCGCCGTCGCATACTCCACCGCGAAGAGCGCAGGCTGGGCGAGCGAAGTCTCCCGAAGCCGCTCAGCCGCCGCGTCTTCCCCACCGATGGGCGGCATCA
The DNA here is from genome assembly GCA_035696245.1 of Longimicrobiaceae bacterium. Taxonomy (NCBI): domain Bacteria; kingdom Pseudomonadati; phylum Gemmatimonadota; class Longimicrobiia; order Longimicrobiales; family Longimicrobiaceae; species Longimicrobiaceae bacterium. Next base: position 1,489 of record DASRQW010000492.1, read on the forward strand.
GCAGCTCGCGGATGTCCAGCCCCAGGTGCGGGCGCAGCATCTCCGCGCACCGGTAGATCTCCGCCCGGTACGCCGGCTCCGTCTCGTACAGCCCGCGGCCCATGCCGGGATGCTGCGCGCCCTGGCCGGGGAACAGGAAGACGACCTGGCGCGGCGCCGGCCACGGCGCGCCGAAGATCACGCCCTCGGACTCGGTGGATTCCAGCGCGGCGACGGCGCTCTCCGCATCCGCAGCGACGACGGCGCAGCGGCGCGCGAACGCCTGGCGCCCGGCCTGGAGCGTGAACGCCGCATCCGCGAGCGGAAGCCCCGCATCTTTCCGCAGGTGCGCGGCGAGCGAGGTGCGCGCGGCCCGCAGCGCATCGTCCGTCTTCGCCGACAGCGGCAGCAGGTGCCACGTGCGCTTGGATTCGGTAGATGCGGACGCGGGCGCTTCCTGGAGGATGACGTGCGCGTTGGTGCCCCCCATCCCGAACGAGCTGACGCCCGCCCGCCGCGGCGCGTCCGAGGTCCAGTCGCGCAGCTCGCTTGCAACGTGGAATGGCGTGGACGCGAAGTCGATGGACGGGTTCGGCGCGGTGAAGTGCGCGGTGGGCGCGATACGACGGTGCCGCAGCGACATCACCGCCTTCATAAGCCCCGTCACCCCCGCGGCCGAGTCCAGGTGCCCCAGGTTTCCCTTGGCCGAGCCGAGCGCGATCCAGCCGCGGCGCCTGGTGCCCGCGCCATATGCGCGGGAGAGCGCGGCGACCTCGATGGGGTCGCCCATCGCCGTGCCGGTGCCGTGCGCCTCCACGTAGCCCACGCTCTCCGGCTCCACGCCCGCCACCGCCAGCGCCTCGGCGATCACGGCGGCCTGGCCGTCCGCGCCGGGCGCCGTGTAGCCCACCTTCGCCGCGCCGTCGTTGTTCACGGCCGAGCCCAGGATCACCGCCAGCACCGTGTCGCCGTCCGCCAGCGCGTCTTCCAGGCGCCGCAGCGCGACCACGGCGGCGCCGCTGCTCGGGACTGTGCCCGCCGCCTTCGCGTCGAACGGGCGACAGTGCCCGTCGGGCGAGAGGATGCCGCCTTCGGAGAACGGGTAGCCGCCCACGTGCGGCACCGTCACCGTGGCGCCGCCCGCCAGCGCGATGTCGCACTCGCCGCTGGCCAGGCTCTGGCACGCGTAGTGGACGGCGACCAGCGACGTGGAGCACGCCGTCTGCACCGTCAGGCAGGGCCCGCGCAGGTCCAGCCGGTAGGCCACGCGCGTGGCGAGGTGGTCCGGCGCGTTCGCCAGCACCATCGGGAAGGTGTCCGCGCCAGCCGCGGTGACGGCCGGGTAGACGTTGCCCAGCAGGTACGTGTTGAAGCCGGTGCCGCCGAACACGCCCACCCGCTTGCCGCGCGCCGGGTGGCCGCAGCGCTCCAGCGCCTCGTGCGCGCACTCCAGGAACAGACGCTGCTCCGGCGGCGTCAGCGCCGCCTCGGCCGGCGTCATCCCGAAGAAGCCCGCGTCGAAGCCTTCGATGTCGGCCAGCACGCCGCGCGCGGGGACGTAGTCCGCGTCCGCGACCTGCGCCTCGGGCACGCCCCCCGCGCGAAGCTCGGCCGCCGTGAAGAAGGTGACGCCCTCGCGCCCCTCCTCCAGCATGCGCCACAGCTCCTCGGGCGTGGAGGCGCCGGGGAAGCGGCCCGCCATCGCCACGATCGCGATGCCGTCCACCGGCTCGTCCATCATCGAATCCGAACCGCTCACGAGGTGCCCTCCGCGGCGGCGGCCTGGCGGCGGGCGAGCAGGTCCTTCTGGCGCTGCTTCAGGTCGCGGCGCTGGGCGCCCGCCTCGCGTCCTTCGTCCGTCACCGCCGCATCCGCCTCCGCTCCGCCGCGAAGGAACGCGGCGAGCGAGCGCACGGTGGGATGGCGGAAGAGATCGACCACGGAGAGCGTGGGCATCTTCTCCCGCAGCCGCCGGTGCACGCGGGCCACGAGCAGCGAGTGCCCGCCAAGGTCGAAGAAGTTGTCCTCCGCCGAGACCGCGGAGATGCCCAGCAGCTCGCACCACAGTGCGGCGATCTCCGTCTCCAGCTCGCCGTCCGGCGGCAGCAGCGCGCGACCGGCAGTGGGAGCGGCGTCCGGCTCCGGCAGCGCGCGGCGATCCACCTTGCCGTTGGGCGACAGCGGCAGCGCGGCCAGCGCCACGAACGCGGACGGAACCATCGGCTCGGGAAGGCGCGTCTGCAGATGCGCGCGCAGCTCGTTGGCCGAAGGCGCCTCGCCGTCCGCCGCCACGTACGCCACCAGCCGCACCTCACCCGCCGCGTCGGTGCGGGCGACGACCACCGCGTCGCGGACGCGGGGGTGGTCCGCCAGCGCGGCCTCCACCTCGCCCGTCTCCACGCGGAAGCCGCGCACCTTCACCTGCCCGTCCAGGCGGCCCAGGTACTCCACGTTCCCGTCCGCCCGCCAGCGAGCCCGGTCGCCCGTGCGGTACAGGCGAGCGCCAGGCGCGGACGAGAACGCGTCGGGGACGAACCGCTCCGCCGTCAGCGACGGGCGGCCGAGGTATCCCCGCGCCACCTGCACACCGCCCAGGAACAGCTCGCCCGGCACGCCTGTGGGCACGGGAAGCCCCGGATCGTCCAGCACGTAGACGCGCGTGTTCGCCACCGGCGCGCCGATAGGCACGGTCGCGTCGCCCGCACGGCAGCGCCAGGCGGTGACGTCCACCGCGGCCTCGGTCGGCCCGTACAGGTTGTGCAGCTCGGCAGATGGAAGACGGGCGAGGAAGCGGTCCTGGAGCGGCGCCGGAAGCGCCTCGCCGCTGCAGATCACGTAGCGCAGCGACGTGCAGCCGTCCATCTCCGGCTCGTCCACGAAGAGCTGGAGCATGCTGGGGACGAAGTGCGCCATGGTCACGCCCTCGCGCCGGATCAGGTCGGCCAGGTACGACGGCTCGCGATGGCCTTCCGGCCGGGCCGGGACCATCGTCGCGCCCGCCATCAGCGGCCAGAACAGCTCCCAGACCGAGACGTCGAAGCCGAACGGCGTCTTCTGCATCACCCGGTCGTCCGCGCCGATGCGGAAGTGCTCCTGCATCCACCGCAGGCGATTGCAGATGCCCGCGTGTGAGTTGACCACACCCTTCGGCCGGCCGGTGGAGCCTGACGTGTAGATGACGTACGCCGCGCTCTCCGGCACCACGCCGGCGTCGAACGGCGACGCATCTTCCGCATCCACCGAAGCGCCGTCGCGGTCCAGCAGCAGCACGCTGCCGTCGTGCGCGGGGAGGCGCGCGGCCAGGGCGGACGTGCTCACGAGCGCGGAGACGCCGCTGTCCGCCAGCATGTAACCCAGCCGCTCCGCCGGATAGCCGGGATCCAGCGGCAGGTACGCGCCGCCCGCCTTCAGCACGCCGAGGAAGGTGGCGACGGCGTCCGGCCCGCGCTCCAGGCACACGGCCACGCGCGACTCCAGCCCCACGCCGCTCCGCCGCAGCGCCCGCGCGATCCGGTTCGCCCGCGCATCAAGCTCCGCGAACGTAACGCGTTGGCCCTCGTAAGCGACGGCGACCGCGTCCGGCGTCCGCGCCGCCTGCTCCGCGCAGAGCGCATGCAGCAGGTCGGTGGACGGATAGGGACGCGCCGTGTCGTTCCACTCGCCCAGCACGCGCCGCCGCTCCTCGCCTTCGAGCAGCGAGAGCCGGGAGATGCGCATCTCCGGGTTCGCCGTCACCGCCTCCAGCAGCAGGCCGAAGTGGCGGGCAATGCGCTCCGCCGTCGCCGCGTCGAAGAGGTCCGCGTCGTACTCGAGACCGCCGGAGATGCCGTCGTCGCCGTCGGAGATGGCGAGCAGCAGGTCCATCTTGGCGATATCGCCGCCGGGCGCGACCGTGGTGGCCGTGACGCCCGGGAACACGGGCGCGTCCGCATCTCCCGACTGCTGGATGAACATCGCCTGCACCAGCGGGTTGCGGCTCAGGTCGCGCTCTACGCGCAGCTCCTCCACCAGCCGCTCGAACGGCACGTCCTGGTGCGCGTAGGCGCCCAGCGTGGCCTCGCGCACTCGGCCCAGCAGCTCCGCGAACGTGGGGTCACCGGAGAGGTCGGTCCGTAGCGCCAGGGTGTTCACGAAGAAGCCGACCGTGCCCTCCGTTTCGCGCCGCGTGCGGTTGGCGATGGGCGTGCCGACCACCACGTCGTCCTGCCCCGTGTAGCGGGCGAGGAGGAGCTGGAAGGCCGCGATACCGGCCATGAACGGCGTGGCGCCCTCGCGCCGGGCAAGCTCGCGCAGGCCGCGGCTCACCGAGGCCGGGAAGCCGAACTCGTGCACGGCGCCGCGGTGGGCCTGCACGGCGGGGCGCGGGCGGTCCGTGGGAAGCTCCAGCACGGGCGCGCCGGCCAGCCGCTCGCGCCAGTAGGCCGTCTGCGACTCCAGGTGCGCGCCGGCCAGGTGCTCGCGCTGCCACGCCGCGTAGTCCGCGAACTGCACCTCCGGCTCGGCCAGCGGCGACGGCTCGCCCGCCGCGAACGCCGCGTACACCGCGGAAAGCTCGCGGAAGATCACGCCCGTGCTCCACCCGTCCGTCACCGCGTGGTGCAGCGTGAGCACCAGCGCGTGCGAATCGCGGGAGATGCGGATCAGGCGCGCCCGCATGAGCGGCCCGGCGGCGAGGTCGAACGGGCGCCACGCCTCGGCCTCCGCGCGGTCGCGCCACGCATCGGGAGATGCGGACGCGTCCTCCATCTCCAGCGCGATCCCGCACTGCTCGACCGGGCGGACGACCTGCACCGGCCCCTCGGCGCCGTCGGCGAAGACGGCGCGGAGCACCTCGTGCCGCCGCGCGATCTCCACGACGGCGCGGCCCATCGCGTCCACGTCCAGCGGACCGTCCAGGCGCACGATGGACGGCAGGTTGTACAGGTGCCCGCCCGGCTGCATCTGCTCCAGGAACCACAGCCGCTGCTGCGAGAACGACAGCGGCGACTCGGCGGATGCACGGCGTGCGATCGCCTGCTTCGCATCTCCCGAAGCACCGTTCGCTGCCGCGTCGGACGGCTTCGCATCTCCCGAAACGCCGCCGACGGACGCGACGGTGGACGCGGACACGGGCGATGGCAGCGTGTTGGTAGATGCGGTCGCTTCGGGAGATGCGGGCGCGACGACGTCGTCCTCGCGTACGATGCGGACGATGCGGGAGAGCTGCACTGTGCCGCCCGCATCGCGCAGCCGGTCGATCTCGCGCGCCACGCCCTCCACCGTGGGCGACTCGAACAGGGTGCGGAGGGGAAGCTGCACGCCGAACGACTCCTGCACGCGCGACACGACCTGCGTGGCCCGCAGCGAATGGCCGCCCATCGCGAAGAAGTCCGCCGTGGTGCTCACGCGCTCTATGCCCAGCACGCCGGCCCAGATGCGCTCCAGCAACGCTTCCGTGGGCGTCCGCGGCTCCGTGTCCGCCGCGTCGTCCACCGGCGCGCCGGCATCCTCCGGCTCGGGGAGGGCGCGGCGGTCCAGCTTGCCGTTGCCGGTGAGCGGCATCTCCGGGAGCACCACGAAGGCAGCCGGGACCATGTATTCCGGCAGCCGGGCGCGCAGGTGCTCGCGCATCTCCGCCACCGAGGGTGCGGCGCTGCCCTCGGCCGCCACGGCGTACGCGACGAGGCGCAGGTCGCCGCTGCCCGGCTCGGGCTTCGCGAGCACGATGGTCTCGCGGACGCGGGGGTGCGCCAGCAGCGCCGCCTCGATCTCGCCCGTCTCGATGCGGAAGCCGCGGATCTTCACCTGGAAGTCGATGCGGCCCAGGTACTCCAGGCTGCCGTCCACCCGCCGCCGCACCTGGTCGCCGGACCGGTAGAGACGTTCCCCGGCGATGCCGCTGAACGGGTCCGGCACGAAGCGCTCGGCCGTGAGGCCCGGCCGCTCCAGGTAGCCGCGCGCCAGGCCGGCGCCGCCCACGAACAGCTCGCCCGGCACGCCCGCGGGCACCGGCCGCAGCGAGCGGTCCAGCACGTACAGCCGCAGGTCCGGGATCGCCCGGCCGATGGGCGTGCCGGGCGACGCCTGGCGGAAGTCCGCGCCGGTGAGCGCGTGGTAGGTGACGTGCACGGTCGTCTCGGTGATGCCGTACATGTTCACCAGCCGCGGGCGCTGCGGGCCGTAGCGGTCCAGCCACGGGCGCAGCGTCTCCAGCTTCAACGCCTCGCCGCCGAACACCACGGCGCGCAGGCGGTCCAGCGGCACCGGCTCGGCCGCGTCGGCCTGCACGAGCTGGAGGAACGCGGAAGGCGTCTGGCTCAGCATGGTCACGCCCTCGGCCGCCATCAGCGCGCGGAAGCGGGCCGGCTCGCGGCTCACCATGTGGGGGACCACCACCACGCGGCCGCCGTACAGCAGCGCGCCCCAGATCTCCCACACCGAGAAGTCGAACGCGTACGAGTGGAACATCGTCCACACGTCGTCTGCCGTGGGCGCGAACCACGCGTCCGTCGCTGTGAAGAGGCGCACCACGTTGCCGTGCGTGACCATCGCCCCCTTGGGCCGCCCCGTGCTGCCCGACGTGTAGATCACGTACGCCAGCGACGACGGCACCACGGACGGCGGCAGATTCTCGGTGGATTCGTCCTCGACCAGCGCCCAATCGCCGTCGATGCGGAAGACGTCCGCAGAGTTCGCGGGGATGCGGTCCGCGAGATGGGACTGCGTCACCAGCACCGCCGCGCCCGCGTCGCCGATCGTGTAGGCGATGCGGTCCGTGGGATGCGCGGGGTCCAGCGGCACGTACGCGCCGCCCGCCTTCAGGACGGCGAGGATGGCGACCATCATCTCCGGCCCGCGGTCCAGGCACAGCGCCACGCGCGACTCCGGCCCCACGCCGCGGCCGCGGAGATGGCGCGCCAGCCGGTTGGCCCGCGCGTTCAGCTCGCCGTAGCTCAGCGCCTCGCCCTCATACGTGACCGCCACGCGCTCCGGCGCCTCGGCCGCGCGCTGCTCGAACAGCGCATGCAGGCAGCCCTCCGCCGGCATCTCCGCCGGGAGCGGGTTGCAGGCGTGCACCACGGCGTGCGCCTCGTCCGCGTCCAGCATCGCCAGCTCGGAGAGCTTCCGGTCCGGCTGCGCGCCGATGGAGAGCAGCAGCGTCCGGAGATGGCCGGCGAGGCGGCGCATGGTCGCGGCCTCCCACAGGTCCACACGGTACTCCAGCGCGCCGCGCAGCTCGTGCGGCGACTCGCTGAGCAGGAGCGAGAGGTCGAACTTGGCCGTCTCGCCCACCCAGTCGCCCACCTCCACCTCCAGCCCCGGCAGCTCCAGCGCGCCCTCGGGCGCGTTCTGGAGCGCGAGAAAGGCCTGGAAGAGCGGGTTGTGGCTGAGGCTGCGACCCGGCTGCACCTCTTCCACCAGCTTCTCGAACGGCACGTCCTGGTGCGCATAGGCGCCCAGCGTGGCCTCGCGCGCACGGCGCAGCAGCGTGCGGAAGGTGGGGTCGTCCGCCAGGTCGCCGCGCAGCACGAGCGTGCCGGCGAAGAAGCCGATCAGCCCCTCCAGCTCCGGCCGCGTCCGCCCGGCGATGGAGGTGCCGACCAGCACGTCCGTCTGCCCGCTGTACTTGGCCAGCAGCGTCTGCCAGGCGGCGAGCAGCACCATGAACAGCGTCGCCCCCTCCGCCCGGGCCAGGTCGCGCAGCGGCTCCACGACCTCGGTGCCCAGCGTCATCCACTCGTACGCGCCGCGGTACGTCTGCACGGCGGGACGAGGACGGTCGGTCGGCAGCTCCAGCAGCGCCGGGGCGCCGGCCAGCCGCTGCCGCCAGAACGACATCTGCCGTTCGAGCTGCTCGCCCTGGAGATGGTCGCGCTGCCATGCCGCGTAGTCGCCGTACTGGATCGGCAGGTCCGGCAGCGGCGACTCGCCGCCGTGCAGGAAGGCGCCGTACAGGGCCGACAGCTCGCGGTACATCACCCCCGTGCTCCACCCGTCACTGACGATGTGGTGCACGTTCAGCAGCAGCACGTGGTCGTCTGCGTCCACGCGAACGAGGCGGGCGCGGAAGAGCGGACCGTTCGCCAGGTCGTACGGCTCGCTGCACGCCTGCGCGGTCAGCCGCTTCACCTCCGCTTCGCGCTTCGCGGCGGGGAGATGGGAGATGTCCGTCGTCTCCATTGCCACCGGATGCGGCGGGAGCACGGCCTGCACGGGCTCGCCCTCCTCCACGTCGAACACGGTGCGGAGCGATTCGTGGCGGGCGACCACCTCGTCCAGCGCGCCCTGCAGCGCCTCCACGCTCAGCGCGCCGCGCAGCCGCAGCACGCCGGGGATGCCGTACGCGCTGCCCGCGCCCTCCATCCGGTCCAGCACCCACAGGCGCTGCTGGCTGAACGATGCGGGAAGGACGTACACGTCGTCGGCCGCGTCCGGCGCGTCCACCGCGCCGGGATATTCCAGCATGCTCATCGGTTGCTCGGGAGGTTGCCCGCGCCGCGGCCCGCGAGGGGCCGGCGCGCCTGGCGTGCAACGGGAACGATGGGAGAGGGGCCCGCCGCGGCGCCCGCTTCGCGCAGGCGGTCGATCTCGCGGGCCAGGCCGGCCACAGTGGGCGTCTCGAACAGCGCGGCCACGGGCACCGGCACGCGGAACGCCTCCTCGGCGCGCGAGGTGACCTGCGTGGCGCGCAGCGAGTGGCCGCCCAGTGCGAAGAAGTCGTCCTCCGCGCCCACGCGCTCCAGCCGCAGCACCTCCGCCCAGATGCCGGCCAGGACGGACTCGGTGGAGTTGCGCGGGGCCACGTACTCGCCCGCCGCGGTGGCGTCGGACGACGGCGCGGGAAGGGCGCGGCGGTCCACCTTGCCGTTCGCGTTCAGCGGCAGGGACGGGAGATGCACGAAGGCCGGCGGCACCATGTACTCCGGCAGCCGCGCCTTGAGGTGCGCGCGGAGGTCGGCGGCGGACGGCGCTTCCGGAGATGTGAAGTAGGCCACGAGCCGCTTGTCGCCCGGCGCGTCCTCGCGGACCGTCACCGCGGCGGATTCGATGGAGGGGTGCGCGGCCAGCACGGCCTCGATCTCGCCCGTCTCGATGCGGAAGCCGCGGATCTTCACCTGGCCGTCCAGGCGCCCCATGAACTCGATCGCGCCGTCGGCCAGGCGGCGGACGCGGTCGCCCGTGCGGTACATCCGCGCGCCGGGCGCGGCGGAGAACGGGTCGGGGACGAAGCGCTCCGCCGTCAGCGCGGGACGGCCCACGTAGCCTCGCGCCACGCCTTCGCCGCCCGCATACAGCTCGCCCGGCAGGCCGTCCGCGACCGGCTGGAGCGCCGGGTCCAGCACGTACGCCCGCGTCCCGCGGATCGCCCGGCCGAGGGGGATGCCGGGCCGCGCCGCATCTTCCGGACGGATCGTGCGGCAGCAGGTGAACGTGGTGTTCTCCGTCGGCCCGTATCCGTTGACGAGGCGAAGATGCGGGTGCATCTCCATCACCCGGCGCACGTGCGGGACGGAAAGGACGTCGCCGCCCGCGAGGAGCTGGCGGACGCGGGCGAAGCAGCCCGGCCGCGCATCCGTCACTTGGTGGAAGAGGCCGGCGGTGAGCCACAGCGTCGTCACGTCCTCGCGCTCAATGAAGTCCGCGAGCGCGTCGGGCGTGGGCGTGCCCGCCGGGAACGGCGCCAGGCGGCCGCCGTTGAGCAGCGGCGCCCACACCTCCAGCGTGGACGCGTCGAACGCCACGGGTGCCATCTGCAGGAACACCTCGTCCGCGCCCATCGCGCAGAAGTCGGCGCCGCGCACCAGCCGGACGACGGCGCGGTGAGGAACGCCCACGCCCTTCGGCGTGCCCGTGGAGCCGGACGTGTAGACCACGTACGCCAGCGAGTCCGGCCCGCACACCTCCTCCGGCGCGGCGGACGAGCGCGCGGCGATCTCGCCCGCCTCCTCGTCCGCGAGGACGGTCTCGATGCCGTCCAGCGGGAGCTGCGCGGCCAGGTCGCGCGTCGCCAGGACGAGCGAGACGCCGGCGTCACGCAGCATGAACGCCAGGCGCTCGGCGGGATACGCGGGGTCCAGCGGCACGTACGCGCCGCCCGCCTTGAGGATGGCAACGAGGGCGACGACCAGCTCCGGCCCGCGCTCCATCGACAGCCCCACGCGCGTCTCCGCCCCCACGCCGCGCGCCCGCAGGTGCCGCGCGAGCCGGTTCGACCGCGCGTCCAGCTCCGCGTACGTCATCCGCGCATCGCCCGAGCCGACGGCGACGGCGTCCGGCGTCGCCTCCGCCTGCTCGGCGAACAGAGCGTGCACGGTGGATGTCGTCGCATCCACCGAATCCGCCGTCCACTCGGCCAGCAGTGCGGCGCGCTCCGCCTCGTCCATGGCGGAGAGCCGGGAGATGCGTGCGTCGGGGTTCGCGACCGCGGCGGCGAGCAGCGCGCGAAGCTGACGCGCCAGGCGGCGCACGTTCGCGGCGTCGAACAGGTCGGCGGCGTAGCCCAGCGTGCCGCGCAGGCCGTCCGCGCCGTCCCACAGCGCAAGCTCCAGGTCGAACTTGGTGAAGCCGACCTCCTGCGCGAACCTCTCCACCCGCGCATCGCCCAGCGACAGGTCCGTCTGCGGCGAGTTGTGGAAGGCGAACGAGACCTGGAAGACGGGCCCGTGGCGCAGGCTGCGCTCCGGCGCGACCTCTTCCACCAGCCGGTCGAAGGGCAGCTCCTGGTGCGCGAAGGCGCCCAGCGTGCTCTCGCGCACCTGCGCCAGCAGCTCGCGGAACGTGGGATCGGCGGAGACGTCCGCGCGCAGCGGCAGCATGTTCACGAAGAAGCCGATCAGCCCCTCCAGCTCCGGCCGCGTCCGCCCCGCGATGGGCGAGCCGACGACGATGTCGTCCTGGCCGGACGCACGGGCGAGCAGCGCCTGCCATCCCGCCAGCAGCGCCATGAACGGCGTCGCGCCCTCTCCGCGCGCCAGGGCGCGGACGGCCTCCGCCAGCTCGGCGGAGAGCTCGACGGGCTCATAGCCGCCACGGTGCGAGGGCATCGCCGGGCGCGGCCGGTCCGCCGGAAGCTCCAGCAGCGCCGGAGCACCCTTCAGCCGCTCCGCCCAGTACGCCAGGTCCGCATCCATCGCTCCGCCCGCCGTGCGCTCGCGCTCCCACGCCGCGAAGTCCGCGTACTGCACCGGCAGCATCGGCAGGTCGGCGGACGCCCCGCCCGCGAACGCCGCGTAGAGCGCGGACAGCTCGCGGTACAGCACGCCCATGCTCCACCCGTCGCTCACGATGTGGTGCATCGTGACGAGCAGCACGTGGTCGTCCGCAGCCAGGCGGATCATCGACGCGCGGAAGAGCGGCCCGCGCTCCAGATCGAACGGCCGGTCCGCCTCGGCGGATGCGAGGCCGCGTGCGGTCGCCTCGCGCTCGCCGGCCGGCATGGCGGAGAGGTCGGTGACGGCGAGCGTGACGGGAGATGCGGGGCGGACGACCTGCACCGGCTCGCGGTCCACCGTGGCGAACACCGTCCGCAGCGCCTCGTGCCGCGCGACGATCTCGCCCAGCGCAGCCTCCAGGGCCGCGACGTCGATGGGTCCGGAGATGCGCAGCGCCTCGGGCACGTTGTACGTCGAGCCGCCGGGCCGCAGCCGGTCCACGAACCACAGCCGCCGCTGCGCCGACGAAGCCGGCGCGTGGGTGCCGCGGGAGATGCGGGCGATGCCGTCCGTCCCCTGCCCCGCCGGCCGCGCCATCCGGTCGATGCGCGCCGCCAGCCGCGCAACCGTGCGCGCTTCCAGCACCGCGCGGATGGTCACGTCCACGCCGAACGCCTCGCGCACCCGCTCCGCCACGCGCGACGCGCCCAGCTCGGAACCGCCGCGCGCCGTGAAGTCGTCCGTCGCGCCCACGCGCTCCACGCCCAGCACCTCCGCCCAGATCGCCGCCAGCGCGACCTCCGTCGCCGTCGTCGGCGCCACCCGCGCCGCATCTCCCGAAACCCCGCTCACCACGGGAGATGCACCGCCACCCATCGCCCCATCGCCCGAGACGGACTCGGCGGATGCGGAAACGGCGGATGTCGATACGGAGACGGTAGCTGCGGACGTGACGGGCGGCACCGTCAGCTCCGAGATGCGGCGTCGCGGATGCGCGGCGGCCTCCTCCAGCACGGTGCGATATGCGTCCGCCAGCCGCTCGATGGTGCCCGCGCCGAACAGGTCCGTGCGGTACGTGAGCCGGCCGACGTACGCCTCGCCCTCCTCCTCGACCGAGAGGTTGAGGTCGAACTCCGACGTGCCCGTGTCCGGGTGGACCAGCTCCACGCGCGCATCGCCCAATGCGAGCGACAGAGCGGGGCCGTTCAGGTAGACGAAGACCGCCTGGAACACCGCGCCGTGGCTGCGGTCGCGGCCGGCGCCGAGCGCCTGGACCACCAGGTCGAACGGCACGTCCTGGTTGGCGTACGCCGTGAGCGTCGTCTCCTTCACGCGCCCCAGCAGCTCCGCGAACGTGGGGTCGCCGCGCAGGTCGCCACGCAGCGGCAGCATGTTCACGAAGAAGCCGATCAGCCCCTCCAGGTCCGCCTGCGTGCGCCCGGCGATGGGCGAGCCCACCACCACGTCGTCCTGCCCCGCGCAGCGGCCCAGCACCATCTGCCACGCCGCCAGCATCGCCATAAACGGGGTCACGCGCAGCGCGTTCGCCATCTCCCGCACCGCGTTGGCGGCGTCGGCGGGGATGGGGAACGCGAAGGTGCGCCCGGCGTGCGCGGGCACGGCGGGACGCGGCCGGTCGGTGGGGAACGTGAGCAGCGGCGGGGCGTCGGCGAGCTGGGACGTCCAGTAGCAGAGCTGCGCTGCCATCGCGCCGCCGTGGAGCTGCTCCGCCTCCCACGCCGCGAAGTCCGAGTAGCGGATCGGAAGCTCCGGCAGCGGCGACACCTCGTCGCGCGCGAACGCCTCGTACAGCGCGGACAGCTCGCGGAACATCACGCCCGTGCTCCACCCGTCGCTCACGATGTGGTGCACGTTCAGCAGCAGCAGGTGGTCGTCGCCCGCCAGGCGCAGCAGCGTGGCGCGGAACGGCCGCCCGCGCGCCAGGTCGAACGTCCGCGTCGCATCTTCCTGCGTCAGCCGCTGGGCCTCCGCCTCGCGCGCATCGGCCGGCAGGTGCGCGAGGTCGATGTTGGCGACCACGGACGGGAGCGGGGGATGGATGACCTGCCTCGGGCGCCCGTCCACCGTGGTGAAGCCGGTGCGCAGCGTCTCGTGCCGGCGCGCGAT
>DASRQW010000493.1 GCA_035696245.1 Longimicrobiaceae bacterium
GGGGGAGGGGAGCTGGATCACGGTAGCGGAAAGACTTGCGTCGTAGGGTGGATGCGAAGCGGACCGCGGATCGGAATCCGCGGTTCGGTGGGCATCTCACGTTGCCCTGGACCGATTAGGCCAGGTCGGGGCCTTCCCACTTGCGGGGGGCGTCGTTCACGGGGCGGAGGATGAAGTAGGCGGCGAAGATCATCAGCATCAGGACGAGGACGGAGATGCCCTGGCCTACGGCGGGCTTCATGCCCAGGCGCTGGATGGTGAACCACGTCGTCGCGGCCCACACGAGCGGGCCGGTGATGGCGGAGAAGCGGCCGACCATGCCGTACAGGCCGTAGAACTCGCCGATGCGCGCGGGTGGGGTCAGGCGCAGCATGTACGGCCGGTCCGCCGCCCACACGCCGCCCAAGCAGAAGCCCGCGGCGGCGGCGACCAGGAAGAGCGTCCACAGCGGCAGGCCCAGGATGCCCACCGCGCCCGCCCCGGCGAAGATCGCCATCCAGCAGAGCAGCACCGCGGTGAGCGTGCGCTTGGGGCCCAGGCGGTCCGTCATCCATCCCCAGAAGAAGCCGCCCACGATGGCGAAGGCGATGGCGACGGCCATGATCTTGGGCGCTTTCGCCTGCCCGTCGGCCTCGCTGAGGCCGGTGCTGACGGCCACGTTCACCGTGTACAGCACCATGATGCTGATCACGGTGTTGATGGAGTCCGTGTAGAAGATGCGGCCCACGAGGAACCGCAGCAGCCCCGGGTAGCGCCCGCCCGAGCGCAGCGTGCGGATGGTCTCGCGCGTGGACTCCACCGCCATGGCCGGGGTGATGGGGCGCGGGTTGGGGTTGCCGCGCTCGCGCATCCAGAAGAAGCAGGGCAGGGCGAAGAGCAGGAAGGCGCCGCCGATGGCGGTGAAGAGCACCGGCTTCGGCTGGTCGCGCAGCAGGTAGCCCAGCCCGAGGGCCACGAACGAGCCCAGGTAGCCCAGCCCCACGCCGATGCCGCCGATCTTGCCGCGCGTCTCCTCGGTGCTCACCTCGGGCAGCAGCGCGTCGTAGAACTGGAGGCCGGCCTGGTAGGCGATGTTGGCGACGATGAAGAAGACGGCGGTGAGCGTGAACCCGGCCCGCGCGAGCAGCGCCGTGAAGAAGACGCACACCAGCGTGCTCACCACCAGGAACGGCATGCGGCGCCGCGCGCGGTCGGTCATGGCGCCCAGCAGCGGCGACAGCACGAAGATGAACGCCATGGAGATGCCGGTGATCACGCCGTACGACGCGTCCGCACGCTGGGGGCCCACCTGCTCGCGCACCCAGAGCGAGAAGTACACCGAGATCACACCCATGCTGAAGATGGTGTTCGCCAGGTCGTAGAGCCACCAGCCCGCCACCGCGCGCCGGGTGATGACGTGCGGCGGGCGATGAGGCGTTTCCGGCAGCGCCTCGGCGGGCGGGATGTCGTTCTCCAGCTTCATGCGCGGTCCTCTCGGATCGGGGAAGTCGGGGGGGATGCTGTGCGGCCGGGAGATGCGCGGCGGGCGGGCCCTCGCGCGTCAGGCGGTGGCGTGTTCGCGAAGCGCGCCGATGCGCACGGCCAGGTCGCGCTGGCGCTGGCGGAGCGCGAGGATGGTCTCGCGGCGGCGGGCGCGCAGGAAAAAGCGCCTCGCCTCGCCCGTGGCGCGCTCCCAGCGGTCCGCGACGAGCACGGTGACGAAGGCGACGGCGGGGAGCGCCACGAGAGCGGCGAGGCCGGCGATCCAGCCCCAGCGCCACGCGGCGAGCCCGGCCAGCAGCAGCGTCCACGCGACGTGGAAGATGCCGCCCATCAGCAGCTTGTACGTGGCGCGCACGTCGCGCTCCGGCCTCGCGCGTGCCTCCGCGACGCCGGTGAGGCGGTACGGCAGGTAGAAGAGGACGATGCCGATCGCGGCGGCCGGCGCGCCCAGCAGGAAGAACGCGAGCTGCCGGAAGACCCACGCGGCGGCGACCTTCGCGTCCGGCCCGGCGAGCTGGTCCGGCCGCATGCCCAGCACGCGCAGCAGCCGCCCGTGCGCACGCACGTCGCGCGCGAGGTCGGTCCAGTCCCCGCCGCCGCGGGCGCGCAGGTCCGCCAGCCGCCCGGTGATCTCGCGGATGCCGGCGACGCGGCGCGCGGGCGAGGGATCGGCCGCGTGCTCGGCGGCGAATACGGCCTCGGCCGTCTCCACGAGCGGCGCGTCTTCCCAGCGGGCGAGGTTGACGGTGACGTCGTGCAGCGCCTCGTCGATGCGGCGGGTCAGCTCGCGCACCGCATCTACGTCATCTTCACCCGCGTGCGCCAGGTCGTCCCACTCGACCAAGCTGCCGACGAGCGCGAACGCGTCGGAGCGGAACGTCTCCTTCTCCGGAAGCGAGAGGCCGACGGGGACGATGGGGAACGCGCCGCCCAGCAGCTGCGCCGCGCCCAGGGCGATGCGCGCGGCGCCCGTCTTGAGCGGCACGAGCGCGGGCTCGCTGTGGCTGGTGCCCTCGGGGAAGATGCCGACTGCGGCGCCCGCCGCCAGTGCGTCGTGCACGGCGCGGAAGGTGTTCTCGTTCTGGCCCATCGCCGCGGGATCGTCGGTCTTGCGGTACACGGGGATGGAGCCGGAGCCGCGGATCAGCCAGCCCACGAGCGCGTCGGTGAAGAGCGGCGCCTTCGCCAGGAACCGCACCGGCCGCCGCGCGACGGACACGACCATCGCCGGGTCGAGCAGCGAGTTCGGGTGGTTCGCCACCAGCAACGCCGGTCCGCGCTCCGGCACGCGCTGGCCTCCCGCCTCGAAGCGGTAGAAGACGCGCAGCGCGAGCGCGGATACCTGCGAGAAGACGGGGAGAAGCCACACGGTCGGGGAGGGGGGGCCGGGTCGCGTCGTTGGCGCGCCAGGGATCGGCGCGCCGGAGAGGGTGCCGGGAATATCGCCGCCGCCATGGCGGCGGGGAAGAGGCTGCGCCGGCCGACGGCCCTCCGACGACAGGAAGATGCGCATCCTCTTCGTCCGGATTGGGGCGAAGCACGGTTGCGCTTTCGACGCCAAGCCGAGACGCGGCGGGCTTGTCGCACCTCTGCGCGCGGACGATCTTCCGCCGGTGACGCCGCGGGGGCATGCGGCTGGCGGACACACGGGAAGCCCAATGACCCACATCTCCTTCACGCCCCGCCCGTTCCAGCCCGCCTGGTGGCTTCGCGGCGCCCACGCGCAGACGGTCGCGGGCCGCTTCCTGCGGCACATGCCCGCGCCCGCATTCCGCCGCGAGCGCGTGGAGACGCCGGACGGCGACTTCATCGACCTCGACTTCGCGGACGTGCCGGGCGCCGGGCCGCATTCGCCGCTGGCCGTCGTCATCCACGGGCTGGAGGGCAGCGGCGCGTCGGCCTACGTGGTCGAGACGTGCCGCCAGCTCGCTGAGCGGGGGATTCGCGGCGTGGCGATGAACTTCCGCTCGTGCAGCGGCGAGCCCAACCGCACCGCGCGCTTCTACCACGCGGGCGACACGGCGGACCTCGCGCTCGTGCTCGACCTCCTAGCCGAGCGTTTTCCAGCGGCGCCCATCGGCGCCGCCGGCTTCTCGCTGGGCGCCAACGTGCTGCTCAAGTATCTCGGCGAGCGTGGCGAGGATGCGCGCGGCCGAGTCCGGGCCGCGGTCGCCGTCTCGGTCCCGTTCGACCTCTCGGCGGGCGCGGACCACCTGGAGGCCAGCGCGGTGGGACGCTTCTACACGTCCGTCTTCCTGCGCTCGTTGCGCGACAAGTTCGACGCCAAGGGCGGGATGATGGACGGCACGTGCGACGCGGGCCGGGTGCGCGCCGCACGCAGCTTCCGCGATTTCGACGATGCGGCGACGGCGCGGCTGCACGGCTTCACCGGCGCGGACCACTACTACGCGCAGTCCAGCTCCGCCCGCTTCGTCGCCGCCGTTCGGGTGCCCACGCTCATCCTGCACTCCGCGGACGACCCGTTCCTCCCCGCGAGCGCCATCCCCCGCGACGCGATCCGCGCGAATCCGCACGTCGCCGCCGCCATCACCGACCACGGCGGCCACGTCGGCTTCATCGCCGGCAGCCCGTGGCGCCCGGACTTCTGGGCCGAGTCCGAAGCCGCCCGGTTCCTCGCGCAGCATCTACCATCGGGCGATTCGGTAGATGCGCATCTACCGGCCGATCCGCTCGACGCCGGTGCGCGGATGATGGAAGTCGCGGAGTAGGCAAGGGATTCGCAGGGGCAGGGCTGGCGGTTGAAACCGCGGCAACACCTGCGCAAAGTCCGCCTTCGCGGACTAACTGCGAGAGATAGCCGGGCTGAAGCTGCGACGCACGACGATGCTCCGCCAACCCTCTCCCACGCTGTCGTGGGGGAGGGTCGTCGAGCCCGAGCGAGGCGGGGAGGGGGCGCCCTTCCGCTATCCACCACACATCTCCCGATGCCGGATTCCGAGCAGGCGAGCACCGATCAGCCCCCAATCGCGCCCGACACCGCGGCCGCCGCGTTGGTGATCGTGCGCGCGGCGACGGTGCGCGTGATCCGCATCTTCGACGTGGCGGAAGAGGTGGACCTGGCGGCGGTGGAGAAGCTGCTGGCCGGGCGCGCGTCGGTGGCGCGCATCCGCCTGTCGCGCGTGGAGCCCAAGGCCATCGCCTTCGACGATCCGCCCGTGGTCACCGACCTGCTGGCGAGCGCGCTGGACGTGCGGGGCGAACGAGCGGAGACGCGGGCGACGGCACGGATCCACGCCTTCGGCATCGTGTCGCTCTCCATCGAGGTGGCGCTGCCGCACGCGATGGAGTGGCCGCGCTTCGAGACCTTCGCGCGCGAGGCCGAGCGCGAGGCGGCGGCGCTTCCGTTCTGGCGCACGGCGCTGGACGACCTGCTCCGCGCGCTGGCGCCCGCGCTCGACCAGCCCACGCCCACGCGCATGGAGGAGGACTACGCCATCGTCACCGTGCGCGACCTCCGGGCGCCGGTGCGCGCGTCGGCGCTGGCCACGGCCGTGGACCTCGTCCCGCTCCTCACGCACGACGCCCGGCCGCTCAGCGAGGCCGCCCGCCGCGACGTGCTGCGCCACGCGCTGTCGTACTACGAGGACGACCTGGTGGTGCTGAGCTGGGAGCGCGCGCTGGTGGTGGAGCCGCAGCCGGACGACGACGTCTCGGACGTGCTGGAGGTCGCCAACGCGCAGCTGCTGGAGCTGCGCTACTACGACGCGCTGCTGGACCGCGAGCTGCCGCGCATGTACCGGCTGGCCGCCGCCGTGCGCCGCCGCACCGCGCTGCGCCAGAACCGCTTCGCCAGCGCCGCCAACCAGATGCGCGGCCTGGTGGCCGAGGTCACGCAGATCACCGAGAAGGTGGACAACGCCATCAAGGTCACCGACGACGTGTACCTGGCGCGCGTGTACGGCGCCGCATTGGAGCAGTTCCGCATGCGCTTCTGGACGGGCTCCATAGACCGCAAGCTGTCGCTGATCCGCGACACCTACACGGCTCTGTACGACGAGGCCGTCGCCACGCGGGCGGAGTGGATGGAGACGGCCATCCTGCTGCTCATCCTGCTGGAGGTCGTGGTGGCACTGATCCGGCACTGACGGGCGGGCGGATCGCGCGCCGTGGGGTACGAAGAGACGGACGAAGGACGAGAACGGACCAGAACGGGAGACGGACGGAATGTCGGAAGTGCTTACACCGGAAGAATATCGCGCGGAGTTCGGGCGCACCGTGGCCGAGCGGTTCGCCAACCGCCTCACGCTGAACGTGCCCAGCCGCGGCAACAAGAAGGTGGAGAAGCTGATCGGGCTGATCAACGCGGACGAGGAGCTGTACGCGCTGTGGCTGGCGGCCAACGTGAACGCCGTGGAGCGGCTGGGGATGACCGACCACGGCCCCGTGCACGTGAAGATCGTGATGAACATCGCCGTCAAGCTGCTGCGCGTGCTCACCGAGCACGGCGTGGCGCCCGGCGTGGTCACCAACTACGGCATGGGGAACGACGACGCCGAGGTGGTGGTGATCCTCGCCGCGCTGCTGCACGACACGGGCATGTCCATCCACCGCAGCGACCACGAGGGCTTCTCGCTCTTCGTGGCGCAGGGGAAGATCAAGGAGCTGCTGGCGGAGCTGTACGATGTGCCCACCGCCACCGTGCTGCGCAGCGAGGTTCTGCACGCCATCATCGCCCACCGCTCCGGCGGCAAGCCGCTCACCGTGGAGGCCGGCGTGGTGCGCGTGGCCGATGCGCTGGACATGGCCAAGGGCCGCTCGCGCATCCCGTTCGCACAGGGCTCCACCAGCATCCACTCCATCTCCGCCGCGGCCATCGAGGGCGTGACCATCGAGGCGGGCACGGCCAAGCCGGTGCGCCTGCGCATCGAGATGTCCAACTCCGCCGGCGTCTTCCAGCTGGACCAGCTCTTCCGCGAGAAGCTGAAGGGCAGCGGCCTGGAGCCCTACGTAGAGGTGGAAGCCCATATCGAAGGCGAGGCCGAGAAGCGCCTCCTCACCAGCTTCCACCTGTAGATGGCCGGCTGATGGAAGCGGTGCTGCCGGTGCACGCCCGCGTCATCGTCTCCGGCGGGCAGACGGGCGTGGACCGCGCGGCGCTGGACGTGGCGATGGAGCTCGGATACGGAGTCGGCGGCTGGTGCCCGGCCGGACGCCTGGCGGAAGATGGACCCATCGACCCGCGCTATCCGCTTCGTGAGACGCCGTCGGCCGACGCTGCGCAGCGGACGGAGTGGAACGTGCGGGATGCGGACGGGACGGCGGTCCTGGTATCCGATGCGGCGAGCGCGGGGACGGACCTCACCGTGGCGACCGTGCGGCGGCTGGGAAAGCCGCTCTACCTGTGGCACGTGGGCTCGCCGGCGGACGTGGGCGCCTTTCGCCGCCGGATGCAGGTATACCGCGTGCGGACGTTGAACGTCGCCGGCCCGCGCGAGAGCGAGTCGCCCGGCATCTACGCCGCCGCATCCGCGCTGCTCCGCGAGTTGCTGGCGCCCGCGGGGTGACGCGTCGCCGTGCGGTTGGGCGGGGACGGCGGTTGTCGGTAGATGTCGGGGTGCCGATTGGCGGAGGATGCGGGGAGGCTGAGACGCAGACGAGATGAGGATCGTCGGGGCGTTGATTCGGTCGGCGGGGGCGGCGGGGGAAGATTGGCGGAGACCTTCAGCGGTGAGGCGGCGATGGATGGACCGCGAGACGTTCCGGTGCCGGACCGGCGGGTGAACCGGATGACGCGCGAGCAGCTGCGGGAGACGACGGGCGTGGACGTTCTGCCCGGCGTGGTGAGCCCCGCAGAGCTGCACGACAGCCTCCGTGCGCACTATCCCGCCGAGCTGCGCGGCACCGAGACCGCCGCCGAGGTGCTGGTGGACGTGGCGCTCGGCTCCGACGGCGAGGTGGAGCGCGTGGCCGCCGTGGAGCCCGGGCCGGACACGGACGTCCACATGGTACGCGTCGTGGAGGGCCACGTGATCCAGGCGCCGCCCGTGCCGGAAGAGCACCGCCCGCTCTTCGCCGCCGCCGCCCGCGACGCGCTCCGGGAGGTGCAGTTCACGCCCGCCCGGCGCGACGGCGAGAACGTGCCCTTCACCCTCCGCATGCATGTCCACTTCCGCCCGGCGTGGGGCGCCGCGCCACCTGCCGAGCACGACAGCTCCGACGGATAGGCATCATCACCGCGTCCGTCATCCACCGATCCCGGCGAGCTGATCCGCTGGAAGCACAGGCACGCCTTTCCGCACCACTTTCCGGCCCCCGCATCTACTCGCCCGGTCTCTCCGACCGAACGGCCGGCATGCTCAAAGCTCTTGCTCACCGGCCGGTCGATCGATCATCCTCCTCGGAGGTTCGGATTCGTCTCGTGTGCCCACCCGACCATGCGCGAGGTGACATGTCGTTCTTCCGGCGCAACGCAGCCCCGAAGACGGAGACCTTCGAAGCCGTCGAGGAGTACGGCCGCCTGGCGGCGATCTGGGTCCTGTCGTGCAACGACGAGAACCCCGCCATGTCGTATCTGGGGATCATGCACCGCGTGGGCCTGCCGAACCGGGCCGCGGCCGAGGCGCTTGTGCACGCGCGCCCGGAGCTGTTCCGGAAGCGTCTTCCCGCGCCGCGGCTGGAGGCGTGGAAGACCGAGATGATGCAGAACAAGCGGCTTCCCCGGTGGCTGCGCGAGAAGGAGGAGAAGGAGCGCAAGGAGATCATCGCGGCCCTGACGCCGGAAGATTTCTTCCGCAACCAGTTCCGCACCGCGCCCGACGCGCCGGTCACGTCCGTAGAGCTGCTGGACTGGGGCCTGGAGCACATCGACCGGCTGCGAAAAGCCGCCGTGGACGCGGCGGACGAGCACTTCAAGCGCGTGCAGACCTTCGTGATCCCCATGCTCTCCACCGCGGTGGCCGTCGCGGCGGTGGCCAGCGGATGCTGGCAGCAACAGCAGCAGGCGGCGGCGGGCGTTCAGCTCAAGAAGTACGAGCTGTCGTACGGCCCGCGCCAGCAGGCGTACCGCGAGTTCATGCAGGCGGCCACGATGGCATCCAGCTCCGCCACGGCGCAGAACCGCCCCGGCGTCGCGGATGCCTCGCGGAACATGGAGGTGGCGTTCTACGGGCTGGAGCCGTTCCTCTCCGAACAGGAGCGTTCCACGGTCTGGAACGAGTTCGCCGTGCTGTCGATCGACTGCCTCAAGCTCGCCGACTCGCCAGACGGGGCGACCGAGGTGGAGCTGAAGAAGCGCATCGTGGCGGAGCGGATGAACCTCCGGCAGCAGCTCACGGCGGCGCTCTTCGCCCGATCCGAGGTGTAGCCGCAGAGCGCGGGCACGGAACGCATCGGCTCGGGACTCCCCCTCTCGTCTGGACGGGAGCACGGCGAACGCGTCTCGCCAGAAAACCCATCCTGCCGCCGTTCCCGCATCTCCGCGCGTCCCGTTGTTCCTTCCGGCGCTTGATTTATCCCCTTGCTTCCGTCAGAATACCGGTTTACCCGGGCATCTCCGCATCCAGCATCGCGTGGTGGGTGCCGGCATCGCTGTCGCAACATCCGAAGCAAGGGGCGGGCACGCTGTTCGAGTTCGAGATCGAGGCCACGGAAGGCGCGGCGCGCGCCGGCACCCTCACGCTGCCGCACGGCGAGGTGCGCACGCCGGTGTTCATGCCGGTGGGCACGCAGGCCACGGTGAAGACGCTCACCCCCGAGGAGACCAAGGGGCTGGGCGCGCAGATCATCCTGGGCAACACGTACCACCTGTACCTGCGCCCCGGCCACGAGCTGGTGCGGGAGATGGGCGGCCTCCACAAGTTCCAGAACTGGGACCGGCCCATCCTCACCGATTCGGGCGGCTTCCAGGTCTTCTCCCTCTCCGACATCAACACGATCGAAGAGGAGGGGGTGACCTTCCAGAGCCACATCGACGGCTCGCGGCACCTGTTCACCCCCGAGCGGGTGATGGAGATCGAGCGCGCGCTGGGCGCCGACGTCATCATGGCGTTCGACCAGTGCCCTCCCGGCCAGGCCAGCCACGCCCTCGCCACCGAGGCGTACGAGCGCACGCTGCGCTGGCTGGAGCGCTGCCGTAAGCGCTTCGCCGAGCTGCCGGCCGAGGATCCGGACGGGCCGGTGCAGACGCTCTTCCCCATCGTGCAGGGAGGGGCGCACCCGGACCTGCGCGTGGCCTCAGCGCGCGCGACGGTCTCCGCGGGCGACTGGCACGGGATCGCCATCGGCGGCCTCTCCGTCGGCGAGCCCAAGCCGGTGATGTACTCCATGCTCGAGGCGCTGCAGCCGGAGCTTCCGCCCGCGCTGCCGCGCTACCTGATGGGCGTGGGCTACCCGGACGACCTGCTGGAGGCCATCGGGCGCGGGGTGGACATGTTCGACTGCGTGGCGCCCACGCGGAACGGGCGCAACGGCGCCGTGTGGGTGGAGAGCGAAGGCCAGGTCAACATCAAGGGCGCCCGCTTCCGCGGCGACGCGGGGCCGCTGGACCCGGACTGCGACTGCTACACCTGCCGCACCTACACGCGGGCGTACCTGCGGCACCTATTCATCGCGGGCGAAGGGCTGAGCATGCGGCTGCTCTCCATCCACAACCTGCGCTTCCTGGTGCGCCTGGCGGAGACGGCGCGCGAGAAGATCAAGAGCGGCGAGTTCACCGGCTGGAGCGCCGAGTGGCTGGCCCGCTTCCGCGCCGCGCGGGCGACCGCCGCGGCGCGCTGACCCCAGCGAAAGAGAACGAGCGTGGCTTCGGCAATGATGCTTCAGGTGGGCGGCGGCGGCTCCGCGTGGGTCTCGGTGGTGCCGCTCGTGATCATGGTGGCCATCTTCTACCTGCTCGTCTTCGTGCCCCAGGCGCGGCAGCGGAAGGCGCACCGGAAGATGGTCTCGTCGCTGTCCAAGGGCGACCAGGTGGTCACGCTGGGCGGCCTGATCGGTGAGGTGGTGAGCGTGCGCGACGACGTGGTCACGGTGCGCACCGGGCAGGCCGTGGTGGCCGTGGAGCGCGAGCGGATCGCGCGGCGCACGGGCGGCCCGGCCGCCGCGAAGAAGTAGCACGGGAGATATTCCGACGATGGCAAAGCTGAAGATCGCGGAGCTGGGCGAGGACGTCCTCCGGCGCCGCGCCGACGAGGTGCCCGGCCCGGATGCCGAGCTGGACAGGCTGATCGACGACATGTTCGAGACGATGTACGACGCGGGCGGCATCGGCCTGGCCGCGCCGCAGATCGGCGTGTCGCGGCGCGTGATCGTGGTGGACGTGAAGGAGGAGGGCAGCGAGCCCTTCGTGCTCCTCAACCCGCGCATCGTGGAGAAGAGCGAGCGGCGCGAGAAGGGCGAGGAGGGCTGCCTGAGCATCCCCGGCATCTCCGGCGTGGTGGACCGGCCGGCCGAGATCGTGGTCGAGGGCCTGGACCGCGCGGGCAAGCCCGTGCGGATGGAGGCCGGCGAGCTGCTGGCGCGCTGCCTCCAGCACGAGGTCGACCACCTGGACGGCGTGCTGTTCATCGACCATCTCGGCCCCTTGAAGCGGAACATGCTGCTCAAGAAGTGGAAGAAGCGCACGTGAGGGTGCTCTTCTGGGGGACGCCGGAGTTCTCCATCCCCGCCCTGCGCGCGCTGGGCGAGGAGGGGCACGACGTGGTGGGCGTCGTCACGCAGCCCGACCGGCCGGCCGGTCGCGGGCGCGGCGTGCACATGTCCCCCGTGAAGCAGGACGCCATCGCCGAGGGCATCCCCGTGCTGCAGCCGGAGAAGGCGCGCGGCGACGAGTTCATGGCGCAGGTCCGCGCGCTCCAGCCGGACGTCTCGGTCGTCGTGGCGTACGGGCAGATCCTGAAGCCCGAGGTGCTGGCGCTGCCGCGGCTGGGGTCGCTCAACATCCACGCTTCGCTGCTGCCGGAGCTGCGCGGCGCGGCGCCCATCCAGTGGGCCATCCTGCGCGGGCACGAGCAGTCCGGCGTCACCATCATGCGCATGGAGGCGGGGCTGGACAGCGGCCCCATGCTGCTGCGCGTGGAGGAGCCCATCCGCGAGGACGAGTCGTCGAGCGAGCTTGCCGCGCGCCTGGCGGAGATCGGGGCCGAGGCGCTGGTGGAGACGCTGGCGATGCTGGAGGACGGCGAGGTCCAGGAGATCCCGCAGGACCTCGCCCTCGCCACGTACGCACCCAAGCTGAACCGCGAGACGGCGCGCATCGACTGGACGCGCACCGCGGCCGAGGTCGCGCTGTGGATGCGCGGCATGGACGACGTGCCCGGCGCGTGGAGCACGCTCGGAGCCAAGGGCCCGGTCAAGCTCTTCCGCCCCCGCGTCGAATCGTCTTCGGGAGATGCGGAGCCGGGGACGGTGATCGAGGCCGACGCGGAGGCCGGCGTGCTGGTCGCCACGGGCGAGGGCGCGGTGCGCGTGCGCGAGGTGCAGCCGCCGGGCAAGCGCCGCATGGGCGCGGGCGAGTGGGTGCGCGGCCGCGGCGTCGCCGCCGGGGAGCGCTTTGGAGACGCCGCCTAGGCCCGTCCCCCCGCTCCACGCCGTCACCGACGACGCGGTCCTCGCGCGCCCGGACTTCCTCTCCGCCGCGCGGAGGGTGATCGAAGCGGGTGGCCCGCGCCTCGCGCTCCACCTGCGCGGCCCCGCGGCGAGCGGACGGGAGATGCACCGCCTCGCATCTTCCCTCGCCGCCGCCGCGAACGATGCGGGCGCGACCCTGATCGTGAACGACCGCGTGGACGTGGCGCTCGCGGCCGGCGCGCACGGCGTGCAGATCGGCGCGCGCGGGCTGCTTCCGGGAGATGCACGGCGGCTGGTGGGAGATGCGCGGCTGCTCGGCGTCTCCGTCCACTCCGCGGCCGAGGCGGAAGCGGCGGTGGATGCACGGCCGGACTTCTTTCTCGCCGGTACGGTGTACCAGACCGCGTCGCATTCCGGGAAGCCGGCGGATGGCCTGCAAGCCATCTCCCGTCTCGCGCCCTTCGCCGTCCCGCTGATCGCCATCGGCGGCATCACGCCGGAGCGCGTGCCGGCCGTGCTCGCCGCGGAAGCCACGGGCATCGCCGCGATCCGCGGCATCTGGGATGCGGCGGACGAGGGGGAGGCGGTTCGGAAGTACCTGGCGAGGCTGCCTGGCGGTTGAACCCGCAGCAACGACTGCGCAAAGTCGGCCTACGGGGACTAACCCCGAGGCTTCCATCGGTGATGAGGTTCGGGCACGCAGCGAAGCCCCAACCCTCTCCCGCTTGCGGGGGAGGGTGCGAGCCTAAGCGAGCGGGAGGGGGCGCTTCCGCTGCGACGAGAGGCCGGTTCGCAGGCAGCTTCTGCCTGGCGGTTGAAACCGCGGCAACGACTGCGCAAAGTCCGCCTTCGCGGACTAACGGCGCGGTGGGGAGTTCGGTGCGGCGCCTGGCTCCTGCGCATGCGGAAGGGCGTCGGATGCGATGAATCGCACCCCTACACATCCGGGCTGCTTCGCGGTGTTTGAGGAAGTCGCGGCAGCGACCTTCGACCATGCGGCGGCGCTGCTCGACCCGCCCATCCGCAGCGCGCAGCGCGAGTCGCCAGCGCAGCAGGGGCGAGGGGCAACGCTCGACTCATACCATGCCTCGGCGGCGCCAATGGCGTGCCTTCCCCCGCTTGCGGGGGAGGGCAGGCGAGCCTTGCGAGCCGGGTGAGGGCCCTTTCAGGAGCACCAATGCCGAACGATACCCTGGTCCCCGTCCGCATCAACGGCGACCTTCGCGACATCCCCGCCGGCCTCACGGTCGCCGGGCTGCTCGGCCACCTAGACCTCCATCCGCGGATGGTCGTCGTCGAGCGCAACGGCGAGATCCTGCGCCGCGACGCGCTGGAATCCACGTCCGTCGACGCCGGCGACTCGCTGGAGCTGGTGCACTTCGTCGGCGGCGGCTGATCGGCGGAGACGCCGCGCATCTACCGATCGGCTGAGGTGCCGCGCATCTACAGTGAAGATGTATGACGTCGATGGAGACGAGCCGGGTTTTGCGAGATGTGGGACGACGAGAAGCACTGCATCTACCGATGTGTTCGGGAGATGCGGGGCGATGAAGTGACCGGGCCGCCGCGGCGGACGGATGGAAGAGACGTGCAACGCGGCGCGGGCCGCACGGAGGGATAGATGACCGAGATCGCGATGGTGCCGGAGGTGGACGCGGGCGACGAGCCGCTGGTGATCGCGGGGCGCACCATGCGCTCGCGGCTGCTGGTGGGCACGGGCAAGTACCGCGACAACGAGCAGATGGTGCAGGCCATCGAGGCCAGCGGTGCCGAGGTGGTGACCGTGGCCGTGCGCCGCGTGGACCTGGACCGAACCAAGGAGGAGGGCGTCCTCTTCCACCTGGACCCCGAGCGCTACCTGCTGCTCCCCAACACCGCCGGCTGCTACACGGCCGAGGACGCGATCCGCTACTCGCGCCTGGCGCGCGCCGCCGGCTTCACCGACTGGGTGAAGCTGGAGGTGATCGGCGACCAGGAGACGCTGCTGCCGGACGCCGAGGCGACGCTGAAGGCCGCGCGGGAGCTGGTGGCGGACGGCTTCAAGGTCCTCGCCTACACCAACGACGACCTCATCACCGCGCTGCGGCTGGAGGACGCGGGCTGCGCGGCGGTGATGCCGCTCGCCTCGCCCATCGGCAGCGGATTGGGGCTGGTCAACCCGTTCAACATCCGCACGATCAAGTCGCGCCTGAAGGTGCCCGTGATCGTCGATGCCGGCGTGGGCACGGCGTCGGACGCGGCGGTCACGATGGAGCAGGGCGTGGACGGCATCCTGATGAACACCGCGCTGGCCGAGGCGCAGGAGCCGGTGCGAATGGCGCGCGCCATGGCTCTGGCGACCGAGGCCGGGCGGCTGGCGTACCTGGCCGGCCGCATGCCGCGCCGCGAGCGCGCGGTGCCCAGCAGCCCCCGCCGCGGGATGCTGGATTGAGCCGGAAGCCGCGCTCGTGAACGGACGGGTCACCCCCTCGCGCCGCGCCGCGCTGGACGTGCTGCGCCGCGTTCGCGCAGGCGAGCTGGCAGACCGCGCGCTCGACCAGGCCACCGGGCGCCTGGACCCGCGCGACCACGGCTTCACCCAGGAGCTGGTGTACGGCACATTCCGCCTGCGCGGGCGGCTGGACCACCTGCTCGGCGGGCTGGTGAAGGGCGGCACGGCGGCGCTGGAGCCGGACGTGCTGGACGTGCTGCGCCTGGGCGCCTACCAGCTCCTGGAGATGGGCGGCGTCCCGGCCTACGCCGCCATCTCGCAGTCGGTCGATCTCGTGCGCATCGCGGGCTCGCCCAAGGCGGCGGGGCTGGTGAACGGCGTGCTCCAGAACCTCCAGCGCCGCGGCGACACCATCCCCGTACCCGACGCGGAGCAGGCCCCGGGCGACTACCTGTCCACCTGGGGCTCGCACCCGCGCTGGCTGGTCGACCGGTGGATCGGCAGATGGGGCGCGGAGGCCACGCGCTCGCTGGTGGATGCGGACAACACGCGTCCGGAGCTGTACCTGCGCCCGCTCGGCATCTCCGTGGCGGAGGCGGTGGAACGGCTCGCGGCGGCGGGAATCGGCGCGGAGCCGGTCGCCTTCTCGCCCGATTCGTTGCGCGTGCTGCCGCCTGCGAGCGCCGCCGACGCGCTGGCCGCGGTCCCCGCGGTGGTGCAGGACCCCGCCGCGGCGCTCGTCGTGCGCTACGCCGCGGTGCCCGCGGGCGCGACGGTGCTCGACCTGTGCGCGGCGCCGGGCGGCAAGGCGTTCGGCCTCGCGTCCACCGCGGACCACGTCGTCGCGGCGGACAACTCGTACCGCCGCCTGGCGCGCGTGCGCGAGAACGCGCGGCGGCTGGACGCCGCGCACCGGGTGCGCGCCGTCGTCTCCGACGCTCGAAACCCCGCCTTCCGCCCGGCGGACGCGGTGCTGCTGGACGCGCCGTGCACGGGCACCGGCACCTTCCGCCGCCACCCGGACGGCCGCTGGCGCGTGGGCGAGGGCGATCTGGATGCGCTGGCGAAGCTCCAGGCGGAGCTGCTGGACGCCGCGGCGCCGCTGGTGCGCGGCGGCGGGCTGCTGGTGTACTCCACGTGCTCGCTGGAAGGGGAGGAGAACGAGGTGCAGATCGACGCCTTTCTCGGCCGTCACCCCGAGTTCTCCATCGAACCCCCGAACGATGCGGTGGATGCGGAGCTGCTGGACGACGCGGGCCGCCTCTCGGTGCTGCCGCAGCGGCAGGGCGTGGACGGTGCCTTCGCCGCGCGCCTGCGGAGGACGGCGTGAAGCCGGAGACGGTGAGGCGTCCACGCCCCGCGGCATCCGCCCTGCGCGTCCCGGCGGCGTCCGGCAGCCGCCGCGGGCGTATCGCGAAGCTCATCCTGGCGGTCATCGCCGGAAGCTTCGTGCTCGGCTACCTGGCCGTGACGCTGCTCTTCTTCCCCGGCTTCGGGCGCGACGCGATCGTCACGGTGCCCGACCTGCGCGGCCGTCCGTATGCCGAGGCGCGGGGGATGACGGACCACCTGGGCCTGGTGATCGCGCGCGGCACCGCGCTCCCGAACCCGCGGATCCCCGCGGGCGCCGTGCTGGCGCAGGAGCCCATGCCGGGGCAGGAGGTCACGCGCGGCGGGGCGGTGCACGTCATCCTCAGCGCGGGCCCCGTGAAGCGTCGCGTTCCGTCCATCGACGGGATGGACGTGGACGACGCCACGGCGCTGCTCCGGAAGTTCGGCTTCACGGTCCGCATCGTCCGCGTCGTGAACCCCGCGTACGAAGGCAGGGTGCTGGCGATCCGCCCCGCCGCCGGGGCCGAGGTGCCGCTGCCCGCGTTCGCGGACCTGACGGTGAGCGCCGGCCCGCCCAAGATCCTCGCCCCCAGCATCCTGGGCCTGCCGCTGGACGCGGCCGCGGCGAAGCTGGACGAATCCGGGCTGGAGCTGGGCCGCGTGCAGTACGACCCCGCGTCGGCCGCGCCGCTGGGCAGCGTGGCGTCGCAGCGGCCCGAGGCGGGCGACAGCATCCGCCAGGGCGGATCGGTGGGGGTGACGGTCTCGGGCAGCGCGCCCATCCAGGCCGTGCCGGTGCCGGCGGACTCGTCGCAGCCGCCCGTGCCGGTCGCGGCGGCACCGACGGCCCCGCCTCCGGCGAAGTAGCTGGCGGCGGGCTCTACATCTACGGAAGACGGACGAGACAGATGGCGGAATCGCGCAGGCAGTGGATCATCGTGGGAGCCATCGTGCTCGTGCTCGCCGCGCTCATCGGAGCGGGGTGGACGATGCGCGGCCGCTTCGTGCCGGTGGACGTGGGCAGCCCTGCGCCCGACTTCGCCGTGCGCGACATGCAGGGGCGGCAGGTGAAGCTTTCCGATCTGCGCGGGCAGGTGGTGCTGCTGAACGTGTGGGCCACGTGGTGCGGACCGTGCCGCGAGGAGATGCCCTCCATGCAGCGCCTCTACACGAAGCTCGCGCCGGAGGGGCTGCACGTGGTCGCGGTCAGCATCGACGCCACGGGCGCGTCGGCCGGCAGCGCGGAGCATCCGGGCGGCGACGTGGGGGCGTTCGTGCGGCAGTTCGGGCTCACCTTCCCGGTCTGGCTCGATCCCGAGGGCGAGACGAGCCGCCTGTATCGCACGACCGGTGTGCCGGAGTCGTTCGTGATCGACCGCGACGGCAGCATCGTGAAGAAGGTGATCGGGGCGACGGAGTGGGACACGCCCGACAAGGTCGACCTCGTCCGCCGGCTGCTGAAGGAGTGAGCGGCCGCCTCTCGTTCCGGCGCCTGGCGGCGAACTGGGAGCTGAAGCTGGCCGCCCTGGCGATGGCCGTGGTTCTATGGGCCGTGGCCAGCGCCGAGCAGGACGCGTCGTGGTGGCTGCCCGTGCGCGTGGAGGCGGTGGTGCGCGACCCCGGCTACGAGCTGGTGGGCGAGCCCGTGCCGTCCACCGTCCGCGTGCGCTTCGCGGGGCCGCGGCACGAACTGTGGAACCTGGGCCTGCGCCCGCCCGCGCTGGTGATGGAGGTCCACGAGGTGGGGGGCAGCGGCCTCTACCGCCTCTCTCCGCAGATGGTTCGCCTGCCCGAGCGCCTGGCCGCCGACCCGCGCCTCGTCCGTCCCGAGGCGGTGAACCCCGCCGTGGTGCGGCTCGACGTCCGCCCCCTGGCGGGGCATCCGTCCGGCACGCGGACCGGACCAGTGCCGGCCGGGGAGTCGCGGGCGGACACCGCGTACGCGGGCGCACGCGCGAGCCTTCCGATCGGCTCCGCGGCGGGAGATTCGCAGATCGCGAATCCGTCGGACTCCGCGCATCTCCCGATCGTGCGGCGCGATTCGGCCGCCCCAGCATCTCCCGTCCGGCCCGCGCGGATCGATTCGGCGAGGGAACGGCCGTGAGCACGGCGCCGCTGGTGCTGGGCATCGAGAGCTCGTGCGACGAGACGTCGGCCGCCGTGCTGCGGGGCGAGACGGAGCTGCTGGGGCACGTGATCTTCACGCAGGACGTACACCGGCTGTACGGCGGCGTGGTGCCGGAGCTGGCGTCGCGCGCGCACCTGCGCACGGTGGACGACGTGGTCGCGGGTGCGCTGCGCGAGGCGGGCGTGACGCTGGACGACGTCGCCGTCGTGGGCGTGACGGCCGGGCCGGGGCTGATCGGCGCCCTCTTGGTGGGCGTGGCGTGGGCGAAGGCGGCGGCGTGGGCGGCGGGGAAGCCCGTCGTGGGCGTGCACCACATGGAGGCGCACCTGTTCGCCGCGCAGCTGGAGCACCCGGCCGCGAAGCCGCCGTTCATCGGCCTGCTCGTCTCCGGCGGGCACACCATGCTGCTGTGGGTGCCCGCGTGGGGCGAGTACCACCTGCTGGGCGCCACGCGCGACGACGCGAGCGGCGAGGCGTTCGACAAGGCGGCGAAGATCCTGGGTCTGCCGTACCCCGGCGGCCCGGCCATCCAGCGCGCGGCGGCGGACGGCGACCCGAAGCGGCACCGCCTGCCGCGGCCGCTGCTCACCCGAGCGCAGCGGCCGGGCGAGCGCGACTTCTACGACATGTCCTTCAGCGGACTGAAGACGGCGCTGCGGGTGAAGGTGCGCGACCTGGAAGGGCAGGGGATCGACCTCGCGCCCGAGGTGCCTCACCTCGCCGCGGCGTTCCAGGATGCCGTGGTGGATGTGCTCGCGACGAAGACGATGCGGGCCGTGAAGGAGACGCGGTGCACGCGCGTCGTCCTCGGCGGCGGCGTCGCCAACAGCCGCGCCCTGCGCGACGAGCTGAAGCGCCGCCTCGGCCCCGGCGGCGAGCTGTACCATCCATCGCCCCGGCTGGCGACGGACAACGGCGCCATGATCGCCCGCGCCGCGCTCTTCCACCACGAGCGCGGCGAGACGGCGGGGCTGGACCTGAACGCGCGGGCGGATCTGCCGTTTCCGGGGCTGCGGCCCTCACCCGGCTCGTAAAACTCGCCTGCCCTCCCCCGCAAGCGGGGGAAGGAACGGCGGCGGAGCATGCTGGGAACTCCGCGGTCTACGGTAGCGTCCGCGCTGCCGGATCGGTGGCGGACTCGCGCTGCGCGCTGCGGGAGGGGTGGGTCGAGCAGCATCGTCGGCACGGCTGGCGAACGGTTGCCATGGTAGATTCCGGCGCGCGATGGTGCTACGGCAGCAGCCCGCGCAGGCGGGCTTCGTGCCGTCGTAGCCCGCGGCTTTAGCCGCCCGGGCGATGCGGCGGCGACGCACCATCTCGAAACGGGCTGACTGGCCGAGTGCCCGGCTGTTCATCTCCCGAAACGCCGAACGGTTCACGTGGTACGCAAGTAGCATGGACACGGCGGGTCCGTCCGCCATTCGCCAGAGAACGCCCACGGTCCCGGCTTGATCACGCTCCTCCACGTCTCGGACATCCACTTCGGCCCGCCGTTCGTTCCCAAGGTGGGCGAGGCGGTCCTGAAGTTCGCGCAGCGCCTCCGGCCGGACGCGGTTGTCGCGAGCGGCGACTACACGCAGCGGGCGAAGCCGGCGCAGTTCGCCGCCGCGCGCGAGTTCCTGGACCGCTTCCCGCCGGTGCCGTTGGTGGTGACGCCCGGGAACCACGACATCGCCATGTACCGCGTGTGGGAGCGCTTCTTCTCGCCCTACGCGCTGTACAAGGAGCACATCAGCGAGGAGCTGGACAGCGTCTTGCGGCTGCCCGAGGCGGTGATCGTGGCGCTCAACTCCACGGCGCCCAGGCGCGCGCTGGTGAACGGCCGCATCAGCCGCTGGCAGCTGGACTTGGCCCGCGAGGCGTTCGAGGGCGTGCCGGACGACGTGCTGCGCATCGTGGTGGCGCACCATCACTTCGCGCCGCCGCCGGACTTCGAGGGCGGCGACGTGATGCCCAAGGCCAAGCGTGCGCTCGACGCCTTCACCCGCATGCGCGTGGACGTGGTGATGGGCGGGCACCTGCACCGCAGCTACATCGGCAACTCGCTGGACGTGTACGCCGGCGAGGACCGCGAGCACGGCATCCTGATCGTGCAGAGCGGAACGTCCACGTCGCGGCGCGGGCGGGCGCGCGAGCGGGAGAAGAACTCGTTCAACGTGCTGCGGCTGGACCGCGCCGCCATCGGCGTCACGCAGTACATGTACTTCGACGACGTGGGCGACTTCGTGCCCACCGGCCGCCACGCTTACTTCCGCCGCGGCCGCCCGGCCGACGGGGTGGGCGCCGGGGCGCTCCAGGCCGTCTTCACCGATCCCACGGAGTAGCGCCAGATGGCCACGTTCGACTACCGACGCAGGCTGCCGCTCAAGGACCAGGTCCCGGCCCTGGGCGCGGGTCTGGCCGTGGGCGCGGTGGCGTTCTACATCGCCCGCGTGTTCCTGCAGCGCACGCCGCTGGTGCTCACGCGCGAGATCGTGCCGGAGAGCGGCATTCCCCCGCAGCCGCAGCCGCGCCCCAAGGTGGGCCGGCCGGCAGCGGACTGAGGCGGCGTGGCCAGGCAGTCGCCGTGGCTGCGCCGCTCCGTGTGGGCGGTCGCGGGGCTCCTCATCGGGGTGGTCCTGGGGATCGCCGTGGTCCTGGTGGGCTCCCGGACGAACTACGGCCACAAGAAGATCCTCAACCTCACCCTGCGCGCCCTGGGCAAGAGCGTGCAGGGCACGCTCACGGTGGGCCGCATCAGCGGAAACCTGCTCACCGGCGCGCGGCTGTACGACGTGCAGCTACGCGACCTGAAGAAGCAGCCTTTCGTGCTGGCCGACAGCGCCGACCTGACGTACGACGTGCGCACGCTGCTCAGCCCGCGCATCGTGATCCGCAAGGCGGTGCTGTACAACGGGCGCGTGTACGCCAGCAAGATGCCGGGCGACTCCCTGTGGAACTATCAGGCGATCTTCGCCGACACCACGGTGCCCGACACCACCGACAGGGTGGACCGCGTGACGCTGCTGGACAGCGTGCGCCTGGTGAACGTGGACGCCCACCTGGTGATCCCGTGGACGCCCACCAAGGGCCTCTCCCCGCGCGCCCGCCGCGCCCAGATCGCGGACGTGCTGTCGGACTCCGCGCTGACGCCGGTGAAGCGGGCGCGCGGCGGCTACACGCGTGCGATGAACTTCGTGGGGCTCAACGGCCGCCTCGCCGGCATCCGGTTCGCACCGGGCACGGAGGCGGGCTCGTTCTTCCACATCGACTCGCTGGGCGGGCGGGCGCAGGTGTTCCGCGACACCTTCGCCATCAAGCGCGTGACCGGGCGCCTCGCGCTTCTCTCGGATCACGTGGAGTTCGACGCGCCGCGGGTGGACCTGGCGCACTCGCAGCTCTCCACCGCCGGCGTGGTGCGCTTCCCGCCCAACGGCGCGGACATCCTGTACGACATCCTCTTCGTGAGCAAGCAGGTGTCGTTCGGCGACCTGCGCTGGATCTACCCGCGCTTCCCGCGCACCGCCACGGGCGCCCTGACGCTCAAGGTGGAGTCGCGGCCCGAGGGGCTGCTCTTCCTCGCGCAGCACGCGCGGGTGCAGGCGCCGGGAACGCGCATCACGGGCGACTTCGGCGTGATCCTGGGCGACACCGTCCGCTTCACCGACGTGAACCTCAAGGCCGATCCGCTGCGCGTCGCCACCATCGAGGCCATGCTGCCCACGCAGCTCCCCGTGGTCGGCCTCCACATCGGCAGCGCCGTCATCCGCGGCTCGGGCGTCCGCGCCCCGGCCCGCGCCGCGGCCTCCGCGGACACGACGGCGCGCCGCCGCACGAACACCACGGCGAGCGCCACCGGTGCGCGAACGGGATCGACCCGCGCCGCGCCCGCGAAAGCCGTGGCCGGCCGGCAATAGACTCGGGAAGCGATCAAAAGCGAGAAAGGCTGCCCGAGCATCGGCAGCCTTCTTCGCATGTCGTTGTAGGGGTGCGATTTATCGCATCCGCCCTCCCCGCCTGGACCGCATCCCCCGAAATCACAGCGATCTTCCGGCAGCAGTCTGCGCAGCCGTTCTGCCTTCGTCGCCGAGAGTGTACGCGCCAGGGGGATGCAACCGCCGTGATCTCCGATCCAACGCTCCGACGTTCACGGCGAACCAACTTGGCGTGCCGATAGTCCCCGCCGTAGCCTCCGCTCCCTCGCTTCCTGCCGTCGCCGCGTGCTCCCTCGGCGCCCCTTCACCATACAACTCCGCTCACCCGTCGCGCCCGCGGACGAACGAGTGCATCACCGCGTCGTGCACCTGGGCGTGGAGGATGAGGCGATTCCGCAGCAGCCCCTCGCGCGTGGCGCCGGCCTTCGCGGCTACGGCCAGGCTGCGCTCGTTCCCCGCAGCGACCACCACCTCCAGCCGCTCGAAGTCCGTCTGCTCGAACGCCCAGCGCACGAGGAGGCGCGTAGCAGTGGAGGCGATCCCACGTCCCACCGCCGACGCTCGCACCCAGTAGCCGAGGTTCGCGCGGCGGTTCGCCCCGTCGATGTCGTTCAGCCCACAGGCACCCAGGAACCGCCCGTCGCGGCCGACGATGACGAACTCGAACTGCGCGCGCGAGCGGAACGCGTTCACCTGCATCTGCACCCACGCGCGCGCCTCTTCCGGCGTGTACGCGGGCGTGCACCACGGCATCCACGGATACATGCTGTCGATGGACTCCACGGCGGCCTCGAACAGCGCATCGGCGTCTTCGACTTCGTAGGCTCGGATGGCGATAGTGGGCTCGATGTGCATGCGGGTTGGTGAGCGGAATGAGGCGTGGCGTGGAGTGTAGATGTAGGCGAGGCGGCGGCGGGAAGGAAGCATTTTCTACGGACACCGCCAATGTCGACCGCGCGCGCCGAATCATCACTGGACCGGTACGAGATCGCCGAGCCAGCCGGTGCCGCCGCAGCATCGATGCTCGCCGTCGAGCGTTTTCGTGCGGACGGCGCGGGAGCACACGTAGGTGCTCCCCTCCCGCGAGGTTGGAGCGGAGCCGGATGCATCGAATCTGCGGAGATGGTGCGGCACCTCAAACGGAAGCGCCCGCGAGCGGCTGGCTCGCGGGCGCTTCGTGTGCCCATCTCCCGTGCGGCGAACGAATCCGCCGCGGCGTGCCTACCGGCGCGTGGGGAAGGCGGGGTCGTTCGCGGCGGACGGGAGCGAGTCGCCCGGAGCCGTCGTCACGGGAGCCGCGACGGCGGGGGCGGTGGTCACCGGGGGCCCCGCCGGGAGCCCATTCGCCGCCGCAGGGGCGGTGACGACCGTGCGGTCCTGGAGGCCCGCCACAGACGCAACCGCGATGTGCGGCGCGATCACCAGCGAGACGATGGACATCAGCTTGATCAGGATGTTCATCGACGGACCCGACGTGTCCTTGAACGGGTCGCCCACGGTGTCGCCGGTCACGGCCGCCTTGTGCGCGTCCGAGCCCTTGTAGGTCATCGCCCCGTCGATCATCACGCCCTTCTCGAAGCTCTTCTTGGCGTTGTCCCACGCGCCGCCGGCGTTGCTCTGGAACATCGCCATCAGCACGCCGCTCACGGTGACGCCGGCCAGCATGCCGCCCAGCACCTCCGGCCCCATCGCGAAGCCGACGATGACCGGCGCGACCAGGGCGATGGAGCCCGGCACCAGCATCTCCTTGATCGCGGCGTTCGTCGAGATGGCGACGCAGCGGTCGTACTCCGGCTTGCCCGTGCCCTCCATGATGCCGGGGATTTCGCGGAACTGGCGGCGGACCTCCTGCACCATCGCCATCGCCGCTCGGCCCACTGCGCTGATCGCCAGCGACGAGAAGAGGAAGGGGATCATGGCGCCCACGAACAGGCCGCCCAGCACGCGGGCGTTGGAGATGTCGATCTTGTCGATGTTCGCCGTGCCCATGAAGGCCGCGAACAGCGCCAGCGACGTCAGCGCCGCCGAGGCGATGGCGAAGCCCTTGCCCGTGGCCGCCGTGGTGTTGCCCACCGCGTCCAGGATGTCGGTGCGCTGGCGCACCTCGGGCGGGAGCTCGCTCATCTCGGCGATGCCGCCCGCGTTGTCGGCGATGGGGCCGAAGGCGTCGATGGCGAGCTGCATGGCCGTGGTCGCCATCATGCCCGCCGCCGCGATCGCCACGCCGTACAGGCCCGCGAACTGGTAGGAGAGGATGATGCCGCCCGCCAGGACGAGGATGGGAAGCGTGGTGCTCTCCATGCCCATCGCCAGGCCGCCGATTATGTTGGTGGCGTGGCCGGTGCTGGACTGCTGCACGATGGTGTTCACCGGCCGCTTGCCCATGGCCGTGTAGTACTCGGTGATCAGGCTCATCAGCGCGCCCACGACCAGGCCCACGGCCACGGCGTAGAACACCCCCATGCGCGTGAACGGCACGGAGCCCGCGCGGCCGATCTGCATGGTGCCCTCGGGCAGCATCATGCGGATGAGGATGAACGAGCCGACGGCGGTGAGCGCCACCGACACCCAGTTGCCCAGGTTGAGCGCGGCCTGCACGTCGCCGCCCTCCTTGACGCGCACGCAGAAGATGCCGATGAGCGAGAAGACGATGCCCAGGCCGGCGATGACCATGGGGAGCAGGATGGGCGACATGCCGCCGAAGTTGTCTCCGGTGGCGATCACCTCGCGGCCCAGCACCATCGTGGCCAGGATGGTCGCCACGTACGAGCCGAACAGGTCGGCGCCCATGCCGGCCACGTCGCCCACGTTGTCGCCCACGTTGTCGGCGATGGTGGCCGGGTTGCGCGGGTCGTCCTCGGGGATGCCCGCCTCGACCTTGCCCACCAGGTCGGCGCCCACGTCGGCCGCCTTGGTGTAGATGCCGCCGCCCACGCGCGCGAAGAGCGCGATGCTCTCGGCGCCCAGCGAGAAGCCGGTGAGCACCTCGAGCGCGCGCGCCATCTCCACGCTGTTCGCGCCGTGCCCCTCGGCGAACATGTAGTAGAAGGCGATGAACAGGCCGCCCAGGCCCAGCACCGCCAGGCCCGCCACGCCCATGCCCATCACCGAGCCGCCGGCGAACGACACCTCCAGCGCCTTGCTCAGGCTGGTGCGCGCCGCGTGGGCCGTGCGCACGTTCGCCTTGGTGGCGATGCGCATGCCCACGTTGCCCGCCGCGGCCGAGAAGATGGCGCCAACGATGAACGCCCCGATGATCCACGGGCTGCTGCGGTCGTCGTTCAACCCGATGTACGCCAGGAAGAGCGAGGCGATGACCGCGAAGATCACCAGCACCTTGTACTCGGCGAGCAGGAAGGCGCGCGCCCCGTCGGCGATGTAGCCGGCGATGGTGCGCATGTGCTCGGTGCCGGCGTCCTGCGCGGACACCCACGACGAGCGCCACAGGGTGTAGAGCAGTGCCAGGATTCCCAGCGCCGGAGCTAAGTAGACGATCGGATGCATGACCACGGATGTGGGTGAGCGGAAAAGAAACGCGCGGCACCCGCGCGCGCATCCGGGCCGCGTTCGGCGGCGTGGAGGCGCGCGGTGCCGGCGACCCGGCAAAAGACTGCGTAATGTAAGGGCAGGAAGCGGATCGGGCGAGGGCACGTTCCGCATGCCCTCGCCCGTTCGGCTGGGCGGCCGCCCCCGTGGGGAGCCCGCCCGCCCCGCGCGCCCGTGGGCCCACTTACGGGCCGCCCTCGCGCGCGGGGACAGGATCGCGCTCCGGCGCCGAAAAAGCAAGTGGCTCGGTATCCGCCACCCGCTCCGTGCGACCTCCGCCGGCTGGCTCCATCGCTCGGCGGTGCACCGCTCATCGACCGATCCGGATCCGAACGCACGGCGGCGACGTAGGCCGGATCCCGCGTTCTGCCGACGACATCCACTTACGCATCGCCGCATCTTCGTCGTCATCCCCGTCCTGTCGGGAGATGAGGGGCGGGCCGGAAGAGAATCGGGCGGGACACGCGATGCGTGCCCCGCCCGATCAACTTCCATCTACCGACCCTGCGGCTAGCTGTCCGCGTCGTCGGTGTACGTGGGACGCGACGGCTCGTCGGCCTGGTTGCCGATGGTGTGGCCGGTGCGCTGCAGGACGCTGTGCTTGCGGCTGTACATGAAGTAGATCACGAGGCCGATGACGAGCCAGACGATGAGGCGTAGCCAGGTGTCGCCCGGCAGGCCCGCCATCATGGCGAAGCAGATCAGGATGCCCAGGATGGGCACCACCGGCACCAGCGGCGTCTTGAACGGGCGCTCGCGGTTGGGCTCCTTCACGCGCAGGTACCACACGCCGGCGCAGACGATCACGAAGGCCAGCAGCGTTCCGATGGACACCAGCTCGCCCAGCAGCGCCAGCGGCACCGTGCCCGCCACGATCGCGCAGATGGCGCCCGTGAGGATGGTGGAGATGTACGGGGTGCGGAAGCGCGGGTGAAGCTTGCCGAAGGTCGCGGGCAGCAGCCCGTCGCGCGCCATCGAGTAGAAGATGCGCGGCTGGCTCATGAGCATCACCAGCATCACCGAGCTGAGGCCGGCGATGACGCCGATCTTGACCAGCGTGGCCAGGAAGTGCAGGCCCATGACCTCGATGCCCACCGCTACCGGCTCGGCCACATTTAGCTGGCTGTACGGCACCAGCGCGGTGAGGATGCCGGAGACCAGGATGTACAGCACGGTGCAGATCGCAAGCGAGCCCAGGATGCCGATGGGCATGTCGCGCTGGGGGTTCTTGGCCTCCTGCGCCGTGGTGCTCACCGCGTCGAAGCCGATGTAGGCGAAGAAGATCACGCCCGCCGCCCGCAGCACGCCGCTCCATCCGTACTTGCCGAACTCGCCGCCCTCGTTGGGGGGGATGAACGGCGACCAGTTCTTGTGGACCAGGTCAGGGTGGCCGAACAGGTACCACAGGCCGCACCCGATGAAGGTGAAGACCACGGCCACCTTGATGAACACGGCCACGTTGTTGAAGCTGGCGGACTCCTTGATGCCCACCACTAGCAGCACCGTCACCAGGGCGATGGCGACCGCAGCCACCAGGTTGAACACGCCCAGGGCGTGCGGCAGCGAGGCGATGTCCACACCCGTCTTGCCCAGCGACTCGGTGAGCTCCGGGGTGACCTGCTGCCACGCCTTGGTCTCGGGGTTCAGCACCAGGTGCGTGCCCGGGGCGTTGTACCACTGCGGGGGGATGGGGATGCCGAAGTCGCGCAGCAGCGATGCCAGCCAGCCCGACCAGCCCACCGCCACCGTGGCCGCGCCGAACAGGTACTCCAGGATCAGGTCCCACCCGATGATCCACGCGATCAGCTCGCCCAGCGTTGCGTAGCCGTACGTGTACGCGCTGCCGGCAATCGGGATCATGGCCGCGAACTCGGCGTAGCACAGCCCCGCGAAGGCGCAGCCCAGGCCCGCGATGATGATCGAGATCACGATGCCGGGGCCGGCGTAGGCCGCCGCTGCGTGCCCGATCAGCACGAAGATGCCGGTGCCGATGATGGCGCCGACGCCAAGCGAGACCAGGTTCACCGCGGTGAGCGCGCGCTTCATGCTGTGCTCGCCCTCGGTGAATGCATCGGCGCGCAGCTCGTCGATCGACTTACGAGCGAACAGGTTCACAGCGTCTCCTTGGGGAAGAAGAGGGATGGGCCGCCCCGGAGCGGAGCGGAGGTGTAAAGCGAGGTACGGCCGGCGCGGAGGGCAGGCGCCCTCCCTGGCGGCCGGGTTCTGCGGGCGCCGCGCGTGTGGCGCGCGGACCCGCGCGATCGTTGCGGTGCAGCGACGCTACAGGCTTTTCGCCTTTGCCGCAAGGTTTCTGGCCGCGCGCACGTTCGGACGTCCGTACGCGTGGCATGCCCGTGCAGCGTATCCCCGTGCGAATTCGCCCGGGTGGGCTGTGCTCGTGGGGAAGCGGGCAATCTAACCCGGGGCAGTACGAAGTCAACGGCGTGTGGCGCATTCCGTCGCGTTCCGCGCGTGCGGGCCCCCGCTGCGCCGCGGCCGCGATTGCGCCCCGCCCCGCGACGATGTACGATGCGCGTTTCCCCCGGACGCACGGCGGCACCCGCCCGCCGCGCGCCCGCGCCACCGCCGCCCCGCGCACGCGTATGACCGAGCTGCTCGCCATTCCCGAACTCCGCGCCCAGGCGCTGCGCCGCGTGCTCTCGCCCCTGCTGGCCGCGCGCCACGTGGTGCTCACCACCCACGTGGGCGCCGACGGCGACGGCAGCGGCTCGGAGGCGGCGGTGGCGGCGTGGCTGGAGGGGCGCGGCGGCCGCGTCTCCATCGTCAACCCCACGCCGTTCCCGGAGAGCTTCCGCTTCCTGCTGCACCGGCACGACGTGGTGGCCGACCTGGGGACGGACGCGGCGCGCGAGGCGCTGGCCGGCGCGGACCTCTTCCTCGTGCTCGACACCAGCGAGCCCAAGCGCGTGGGCGACCTGGCGCCCTGCCTGCCGCATGACAGGACGGTGGTGGTCGACCACCACCCCGCCGGCCGTGCGGTCGTGGGCGCGCTCGCCGTGCAGGACGCCGAGGCGGCGGCCACGGGCGAGCTGGTGTTCGACATGGTGACGCTCGCGGGCGACGAGCTGACGCCCCAGATCGCGCTGGGGGCGTACGTGGCGCTGGTGAGCGACACAGGCAGCTTCCGCTACGGCAACACCACGCCGCGGGTGCACGCCATCGCGGCCGACCTGATGTCGCGCGGCATCGACCCGGAGGACGTGTACCGGCGGCTGTTCGCGACGGCGCCGCGGCGGCGGCTCGACCTGCTGCGCGACGCGCTGGGGTCGCTGGAGACGGACGAGGTGGTGCCTCTCGCGTGGATGACGGTCACGGGCGAGACCGCCCGCCGCTACGGCGCCACGGCCGAGGACTTCGACGGGCTGATCGAGCACGTGCGGTCCATCGAGGGCACGGAGGTGGCGCTGCTCTTCCGCGAGACGGACGACGGGCAGACCAAGATCTCCTTCCGCTCGAACGGCGAGGCGGACGTGAACCGGCTGGCGCGGGAGTTCGGCGGCGGGGGGCACGTGAAGGCCGCGGGCGCGCTCGTGCCCGGACGCGCAGCGGATGTCGCGCCGCGCGTGATCGACGCGGCTCGGGGAGCGCTCATCGGGGCGTGATGGTCAGCGGCTCGGGAGATGTGCGCTGATACGGGCCCTCACCCGGCGGCCTGAGAGCCGCCACCCTCTCCCACAAACTGCGTGGGAGAGGGAACGTACTGCGGTTCGACGTGGGCCGATGCGCTGTTGCTCGGTTGAACAGCGGGGGTGATCGGGTGTAAGCGGTAGCGCAGCCGTGGCTTGCGTCCCGTACTTCGCCGATGGAGCGCGGATGCCGCGACGGGCGTTTGGTCGCGTGTCGTGAGGTGCGGCAGCGGTAAGTATCGGTTTTTCTCCGGGGAGGGCGAACTGGGGTCCCGGGTCTTCCGTAGATGGAAGATGGCGGGACCGTCGTGTTTCCATCGACGGAATCTGCCGGAGGGAGTGGAGGGTTGGGCGGCGTCACATCCACCTGCTCCACCCATGGCGGCGGTTCGGGAGAGATGGAAGCGGCGAGGCGCGAATCAAGCGCGGGGTGGTGGAACGATGAGCGGGCCGCCTCCCGAGTGGAGACGGCCCGCTGTTCATCTACCGAAATTCCTGCCATACATCTTCCGAATCCGACCCGATCATCTGCGGGCTGCCTGATCGCGCGGGTCGGCGAGTCTGCGCGGGCGGAGAGTGGCGGATGCGATAAATCGCACCCCTACAACAAGATGCGTGGGTCTAGTCCGCTTCGCCTTCGAGGTAGGTGTAGCCTGCGAGGCCGGCGATGTAGTCGGCGATGAAGGCGTTGGCTTCCTGGCGGGTGAGCTTCTTCTTGGCGTTCTGCACCTTCTTGCGGAAGGTGGCGACCAGGTCCTGCGCGCTGAACTGCACGTAGTTCAGCACCTCGGTGATGGTGTCGCCGTGGACCAGGTCGCCGATCTCGTAGCCGCCGCCCTCCGCGAGGCGGATGTGCACGGCGTTGGTGTCGCCGAACAGGTTGTGCAGGTCGCCCAGGATCTCCTGATAGGCACCGGTGAGGAAGATGCCCAGCAGGTACGGCTTGTCGTGGTCGAAGCTGTGCAGCTCCAGGCTGGGCTTGGGCTTACGCCAGCCGGTGAACTGGTCGATCTTGCCGTCGGAGTCGCAGGTCACGTCCTGCAAAGTGCCGCGGCGCGTGGGCTCCTCGTCCAGCCGGTGGATGGGCATGATGGGGAAGAGCTGGTCGATGGCCCACGAGTCCGGCAGCGACTGGAAGAGCGAGAAGTTGCAGAAGTAGCGGTCGATGAGGATCGCGCTCAGCTCCGGCAGGATGTCCTCGTACTCCTCCTCGTCCTGCGCCGCCAGCTTCGCCACCCGGTTCATGATGGCGAGGTACAGCCGCTCGGCGATGGCGCGCTCGCGCAGGGAGAGCACGCCGCTGTTGAAGAGCGTGACCATCTGCTCCTTGGCGAACGAGGTGTCGTGGTACACCTCGCGCACGCTGCGCTCGT
Organism: Longimicrobiaceae bacterium; assembly: GCA_035696245.1. Taxonomy (NCBI): domain Bacteria; kingdom Pseudomonadati; phylum Gemmatimonadota; class Longimicrobiia; order Longimicrobiales; family Longimicrobiaceae; species Longimicrobiaceae bacterium. The sequence goes on from DASRQW010000493.1 coordinate 30,378, forward strand.
CCAGCTCCTTGTACGTGGCCGCCAGTTCCTGCACCAGCGTGTGCTCGTCTTCCGTCACCGCGTCCGGGCTCTCCTCGATCTGCGTCTCCAGGTCGATGACGTTGATGAGGAGCAGGGCGTGGTGCGCGGTGAGGGCGCGGCCGGACTCGGAGATGACGTGCGGCATGGGCACCACGTTCTCGCGGCACGCCTCGGCCAGGCCGTAGATGATGTCGTTGGCGTACTCCTGGATCGAGTAGTTCACGCTGGCCGACGCGGTGCTGCGCGAGCCGTCGTAGTCCACGCCCAGGCCGCCGCCCACGTCCACGTACTCGATCTCCACGCCCATCTGCCGCAGCTCCACGTAGAAGCGCGCCACCTCACTCATCGCCAGCTTGATGTTGCGGATGTCGGGGATCTGCGAGCCCAGGTGGAAGTGGATGAGCTTGAGGATGTCCAGCTTGCCGGCTGCACGGAGCTTGTCCAGCACGCGCACCAGTTGGGAGGAGTTGAGGCCGAACTTGCTCTTCTCGCCCGCCGTCTCGCTCCAGCGCCCGGCGCCGGTGGTGGAGAGCTTGATGCGCACGCCGGCGGTGGGCTCCACGCCCATCTCGGCGGCGACCTTGAGGAGGATGTCGACCTCGCTGATCTTCTCCAGGACGATGAGGACCTGGTGCCCCAGCTTCTGGCCCATGAGGGCCAGGCGCATAAACTCCTCGTCCTTGTAGCCGTTGCAGACGATCAGGTGGTCGGTGCGCTCGGTGAGGGCGAGCACGGCCTGGAGCTCGGGCTTGCTGCCCACCTCCAGCCCCACGCCGTGCGTCTCGCCGAACGCCACGATCTCTTCCACCACGTGGCGCTGCTGGTTGACCTTGATGGGGTACACGGTGGTGTACTGCCCGTCGTACTGGTACTCGCGGATCGCGTTCTGGAACCGGTCGGCCAGCGTCTCGATGCGGGTGCGCAGGATGTCGGAGAAGCGCACCAGCAGCGGCAGCGCCACGCCCTGCGCCTCCATGTCCATGGCCAGCTCGAACAGGTCCAGGCCCCGCTCGGGCTCCTTGGTGGGGTGCACGGTCACGTGCCCCCGCTCGTTGATGTCGAAGTAGCCGACGCCCCAACCCTCCACGTTGTACAGCTCGCGGGAGTCCTCGGTCGTCCACTCCGTCGTCTTCTGCTCGGCGTCTATCTCGGCCTCCCTGCGTGGCATCTCGGTCGCTCTCTCGTGGTGAATGGGGTCCGAATCTGCGGCCTCGGGCCCGCGCGCGAAAGGCCCGGCGGCGCGGCTTGATCGCGCTGGGGGCGTGGCGCTACCTTGCGGCACTCGCGCGCCGCCGCCTTCCCCGGACCCTCCGCACTCCATGTATCGCCGTCCCGACTTCAGCCAGCCCCGCTTCGCCGACGCTCCCGACGCCCGCTGGGAGGCCGCCCCGGCGGACGGCGTGCTACCGGAGGGCTTCTTCAGCACGACGAACCTGCCCACGTACGTGCGCGTGGCGGGCGAGTGGAAGCTGCCGCGCGACCCGCGCATGGACTCGGCGCTGGTGCTGGACGCGGACGGCGTGCCGCGCGTGCTGGAAGCCCGCTACGTGAAGGCGGGCCAGCCCGTGGCCATGGGGTTCGCCGAGGACGGCAGGGGCGGCATCTTCGTCCACTCCACCGGGCTCGTGGGCGACCCGGACATGGGCCCCGAGGGCGAGTTCAAGTTCATGTCCAGCGAGGTCAGCCGCGAGAAGCCCACCGACTACGGCGAGATGGCGCGCATCCTGGTAGAGGAGCGCGTCCGCGGCGGCCACTTCGTGTGGGTCGTGGGCCCCGCCGTGCTGCACTCGCGCGGACGCGACACGCTGGCGTGGTTCGTCCAGAATGGCTACGTGGGCGTGCTGTTCGGCGGCAACGCGGTGGCGGTGCACGACATCGAGGCCGCCACGCTGGGCACCACGCTGGGCATGAACAACCGCGGCGTGCCCATGGAGGGTGGCCACGCGTTCCACATGCGCGCCATCAACCGGGTACGCAAGGCGGGGTCCATACGGGCGGCGGTGGAGCAGGGCATCATCACCGGTGGCATCATGCACTCGCTGGTCACGTGCGGGGTGCCGTTCGTGCTCGCCGGCTCCATCCGCGACGACGGGCCGCTGCCGGACACCATCACGGACGCGATCCGCTGCCAGGAGGTGATGAAGGAGCACACGCGGCGCGCCACGGGCGTGATGATGATCGCCACCGCGCTGCACTCCATCGCCACGGGCAACATGCTGCCGTCGTACGCGTGGAACGAGGAGACGGGGGATGTGCGGCCGCTCACGACCATCTGCGTGGACTCGTCGGAGTTCGTGGTCAGCAAGCTCAAGGACCGCGGCACGCACCAGGCGTTCGGCGTGATCACCAACGCGCAGGACTTCCTTCACGTGCTCCGCTTCTACGTGGAGCAGGAGGCCGATCGGTTCGCGGCCGACCAGCGCACTTCGTCCGGTGCAGCTTCGTCCGATTCGGTTTCGGCGGATGTGCGGCCCGCGACTTCGGTTTCGGCGTAGCGGGTGGATCGACCCGCGTGGGGGGAGCCGGGCTGCGGCCTACCCCTCGCGGAATCTCGGCTCCGCGTTGGCTGAGAGAGTTGGCTTAGCCGAGTCTCGCACGACCGATCTTCATCTCTCCAGCAAGTCGTCAGCGTCGGAGCCGGATACCGGAGCCCTGGGCGGGTGGCATGCCGCGTCCCGCAGACTGTTCGCATTTATCGGAATCGGATATATTTTATGGGCGCTGGTGAAAAACGGTTGGAATGGATGGGTGCTTCGCTGGCCGACGTTACGGCATTTCCTGGAGCGGCGCGGCAGGAAGCGGGCTATCAGCTCGGGCGCGTTCAGCTCGGTGGGATGCCGACGGACTTCAAGCCGATGCCTGACGTCGGTAGCGGGACATACGAGATCCGCATTCGGGTCGATGAAGGCGGGACCGTTCAATATCGGGTTCTGTTCGTTGCCAAGTTCGAAGAGGCGATTTACGTCCTGCACGCATTCCAGAAGACCACCGAAACCACGAGCAAGCGGCACAAGGAAGTGGCCGCGGCGCGGTACGGCGAAGTGCTGCAGCTTCGTCGCGAGCTCGCCCAGAGAAAAGGATCGAGGTGATCATGCCTATTACGCACACGACCCCCGCCGGTGGAAACGTATTCGCCGACATCGGCTTCTCCGAAGCCGAGGCCGAGAACCTGAAGATTCGATCGCTGCTGATGATGCAAATTGAGAAGCTCATCGAAACACGGGGATTGAAGCAGGCGGAAGCGGCGGAGCTCTTCGGTGTGACACAGCCACGTATCAGCGAGCTCACGCGCGGGCGCATCGGGCAGTTTAGCATCGATGCGCTTGTGAACATGCTGTCGCACGCGGGTTTTCACGTAGAGGTGAACGTCCCTGCGCTCGCGTAAATCGAACCGCGAACTGCCGCAGCGTCGGGTTCAGCGATGAACGCGCATCTCGGCGCCGCGCTGGCGGCGCTCGGCGAACGGGTGCCCGTGGAACGCGTGGATGGCGTGTGGCTCTTTCCGGCGCGGCAGATCGGGGAGCGCGAGAGCGGGCTGGCGGTGCTGTCGCTGTTCGCGGGCGACGGCGACGCGGGGCGGCGGGAGCTGTTCACGCTCCAGTACGAGGCCGAGCGGCTGAAGGGCGGGAAGACGAAGCGGACGGACACGCTGACCGAGCAGGGCGCCGTGCCCGAGGACCGCGTGGGCCGCATCATCGACGGCGTGGTGCGGCGGCTGGGCGGGGAAGCCGACGTGCCGGACATGCGCGAGGTGGCGGGCGACGCGGGCCGGTGGGCCGGGCTGCTTAAAGAGCTGGGCGTCGAATCGGTTGACTCCGGTAGTCGAGAATGATTATCGTTGGGGACGCAACGGGCGCATCGTCCGGCACGCGCACCGGCAGAGGGAACCCGCCATGTCCGTCATCGACACCGAAGCTCCGTCCACGTCTCCGTACCTGAACCTCTTCCGGCGCTACCTGCGCCAGCAGGGGCTTCCCATCACCCAGCAGCGCGAGGTGGTGGCCGACGTGGTGTTCACCTCTTCCGAGCACCTTTCGGTGGAGGAGATCGAGGCGCGGCTCAAGGAGAAGGGCGAGCGCATCGGCAAGGCCACCATCTATCGCACCATGGAGATCCTGGTGCGCAGCGGGCTGGTGGAGGACCACGACTTCGGCGACGGCTTCAAGCGGTACGAGCACCTGTTCGGGCAGCAGCCTCTGCACGAGCACCTGATCTGCACCAGCTGCCGCAAGGTGGTGGAGTTCCGCAGCCGCGACGTGCTGCGCGTGCAGGACCAGGTGAGCAAGCAGCACGGCTTCCTGCCCACTCGCCACCGCCTAGAGATCTACGGCATCTGCGCGGACTGCCAGCAGGCCGGCGCCACCGCGCCCCGCCAGGGCCTCGCCTGCCCGGCGATGTCGTTCTAGCTGCGCGAACCTCCGCGGCATCAGCGAGCCCGTCCGGCATGCCGGACGGGCTCGCGCTGCTTGCGGCCGCCGCGCGTCGGCCGGCATTTCGTGGGGGGTAGCTGCGGGTGCCGCACATCTACCGATGATCGATGCTGAACGTTGCGTGGCCGGCCGTTCATCGACCGTGATTCTTTGCACATGAACCCGGCCTCCGCGCTGGAGCATCGGAGCGGATGTGCCTCGCTGTCGGGAGATGGGTAGCGTGCCGAGAGCGCGGATGCGATAAATCGCACCCTTACAAATGGATAGACGAGCGAGATTGGCGGGAGGGTTGACGGGTTGAATAGGTTCCGGGGGCGGAGATGGGCGGCTGCAGTGCGGTCGCCTTCGCTTGACCCCATGTGCCGCCAGGGGTAAACTTTCGCGATTCGAGCTTGTGAC
>DASRQW010000494.1 GCA_035696245.1 Longimicrobiaceae bacterium
CCATGTTGTCGCGCAGGTAGTCGAAGCCGAACTCGTTGTTGGTGCCGTAGGTGATGTCGGCCGCGTACGCCTCGCGACGCTCGGGCGTGTTGGGCTCGTGCAGGTCGATGCAGCCCACCGTGAGCCCCAGCCACCGGTACAGGTGGCCCATCCACTCCGAGTCGCGCTGCGCCAGGTACGAGTTGACGGTGACCAGGTGCGCGCCGCGCCCGGTCAGCGCGTTCAGGTACAGCGGCATGGTGGCCACGAGCGTCTTGCCCTCGCCCGTCGCCATCTCCGCCACCTTGCCCTGGTGCAGCGCGATGCCGCCGATGAGCTGCACGTCGTACGGCACCATGTCCCAGGTGAGCGTCTGGCCCGTCACCTCCACGGGGGTGCCCACCAGGCGGCTCGCGGCCTCCTTCACGGTGGCGAACGCCTCGGGGAGGACGTCGTCGAGCGCGCCCTCGATCACCGACGTGAGCCGGCGCTCTGCCTCGCCGATGGTCTCGGACAGCGCCTCGCGCTCGGCGGCGCTCTCGGAGTGGCGGCGCTGGGCGCGCAGGTCCTCCAGCTCGGCTTCGGTGCTGGCGGACGCCTCGCGGATGAGGCCGCGGAAGCGCTCGGTCTGGGCGCGCAGCTCGTCGTCGGGGAGCGCCTGGAGGCGCTTCCACTCGGCGTTGATCTGGTCTACAAGCGGTGTCAGGCGCTTCAGCTCGCGCTGGTGGCGCGTCCCGAACAGCGCGTGGATCACACTCTTCAGCATGGCTTCTCTTCAATCATATGAGGCCGTCCCGGTAGAGCCCCTCGCGCTCGACCACCGCGCGTACGCCCTCCGGGACCAGGTAGCGAATCGATTCGCCCGCGGCGACGCGCCGGCGTATGTCGGTGGCCGACACGTCCACGCGGGTCACGGGCACCTCCAGGGCGGGAAAGGGCCCGCCCGGAGGCGCGCCTTCGCCCGCGCGCGTGAGGACGGCCAGCTGCGCCAGCCGCACGATCTCGTGGGGCTCGCGCCACCCGCCGATCTCGCGCAGGTTGTCGGCGCCGATCAGAAAAAAAAGTTCGCCCGCGAGGCCCGTGCCGCTCAGCTCGCGAAGCGTGTCCACGCTGTACGACGGGCCCTCGCGCAGCAGCTCGCGGCCGTCTGCCTCGAAGCGCGGGTCGCCTTGCACGGCGGCCCGAACCATCTCCAGCCGCAGGGCCGCCGGGGCGCGCACGGTGCGCAGCTTGTGCGGCGGCGCGGCCGAGGGGACGATGAGGAGCCGGTCGAGGCGCAGGGCCCGGAAGGCGTCTGCCGCGGCCACCAGGTGGCCCAGGTGCGGCGGATCGAACGTCCCCCCGAAGACCCCCGTCCTCATCCCGCCGCGGGCGCGGCCGCAGGCGCCGGGGGCGGCGCGCGGACCGGGGCCGACGGCGGCGCGGCGGCGGGCAGGGCGCGCGCCTCGGGGCTCTGCGGATAGTCGCGCAGCAGCCGCTCGCGGGTGGCCTCCTGCTCCTCCTTGTACCCCAGCGCGCCGTAGCCCTCGTACAGGCGCATGAGCGCCATGGGGGCCACGCCGGTGCGCGGGAAGTTCGCCAGCGCCTCGTTGAAGTAGATGGCGGCGGCGTCGTACGCCTTGCGGCGGAAGTAGAAGATGCCGTTCTGGTACGCCTTCAGCGCCAGCTTCTCCTCCATCCGGTCCACCCGGCGCGACGCCTCCACCCCCTGCGGCGTGTTGGGGTAGATGGCCGCCACCGACTGGCAGTAGGTGATGGCCGTCTCGGTGTACTCCGGGTCCAGCTGCGGCTTGGGCGACAGGTGCGTGTACGCGTCGCACATGCCCATGCGCGCGTCGCGGACGGCCGGGTCGCCGGGGTAGTCGTTGACCACGCGCAGGAAGTCGGCCGCGGCGGTGATGTACTCGTGGTTGGCCACGTGCTCGCGGCCCACGGTCACCAGCGCGGCGGGCACGCGGGGGTCGCCCGCCGCGGCGTCCGCGAACTGCGTGAGCAGCGTGGCCGCGCGCGAATGCTTGCCCGCGGCGCTGGCCTCCATGCCGCGCCGGTAGAGGTCGTCGGGCGAGACGGGAGCGGGCCCGGTCTGGGAGTGGTGCGCGCACGCGGCGAGCACGAGCGAGCCGGCCAGGCCGGCGGAAGCCCTGCGAAGGATGGACGTTTTCATGGACGCTTCGTACCCCGGCCCGCGGGGTGAGTTTCAGAAGGAGGAGCGCCGGCGCTCAGCCCTGGCCGTCGGCGGCGCGGCGGCGCTCCAGCATGCCCAGGTAGGCCCCGGCCTGCGCGTTGTCGGGCTGCTGCTGCAGGCAGCGGCGCCACTCGGCCTCGGCCTCGTTCAGCCGCCCGGCGCGGAAGAGCGCCAGGCCCAGGTTGCCGCGCGCGGCCACGAAGGCGGGACGGGCCTCCACCACGGCGCGCAGCTCGTTCGCCGCGGCTTCGGCGTCGCCCATCTCGCTCAGGGCGCGGCCCAGCTTGTTGCGGATGTCCAGGAAGCGCGGCCGCAGCGCCACCGCGGCGCGGTACTGCTCCACGGCCTCGGGCAGCGCGCCCTCGGCGGCGTACAGGTCGCCCAGCTCGGCGTGCTTGTTCGCCAGGCGGGCGCTCGCGGCGCTGGGGAAGCGTCCCCCCGCCTGGCCGCCGTCGGCCTCCGAGGCGGCCTCGAACGCGGTGCGCGCCTCGTCGAAGCGGCCCAGGTCGTTGAGCGTGATGGCGCGGTTGAGGTGCGCCTCCACGTAGCCGGGGTTGAGCGCGATGGCGCGGTCGAAGGCACCCACCGCCTCGTCCGGCCGGCCCACCAGGCTCAGGCATAGGCCCATCAGGTTCTGGACGTCGGCGAAGCCGGGCTCGCGCCGGGCCGCCGCCTCCAGGTCCTCCAGCGCGGCGACGTAGGAGTTGCGCCCGAAGGCTTCCTTGCCGCGCGCGATCAGCTGCTCGACCGTGGGCTCCTGCACTCGTTCCTCCGGAAAGGGGGAAAAACCGGGGGAAGATAGACCCGCCCTCCGCACGGGGCAAGCCGAACGCGGCGGACGGCCCGATGCCGTCCGCCGTTTCCGCATCCCCCGTCTCGCATCGCCCCACATCTACCGAGACGCCAATCCGCTCGCCCCGGAGAGCAGGGGGCGAAACGTCCTTCGAATCAGCCGTCTCCCATCCGCGGATCGACGTACGACCGAGTTGATCGAACGAAAGCTCCCTACTCCGAATCCCCCGTCCGTCCGGTGCCCTTCGCGAGGGCGGCGATGCGGCGGGCGCCCGCCCACGCGGGAAGGGCGACGGCTGCCATGAGGGCCGCGCGTCCGGCCGTCTGGATCGCGGCGGCGGCGCGAGGGGAGATGCGGTGGACGACACCGAAGCCGGGTGCGTGCGCAAGCTGCCCGGCCATGAGGCGGGCGCGGAAGGCACGGCGGTACGAATCGCCCGGCGCGAGGAGGGAGAAGAGCGAGAGGAGCGCCGCGTCGAGCAGCACGGCGGGAACGTGGCGCGACGGCGGGGCGGCGTGGATCCAGTAGTTCGCCAGCACGACCGACCGGTACGGATCGTCCGCGTCGCCTCCGCCTCGGAGGCGGAGCGCACTTTTCAGCATCTCGCTCAGCAGATCGGCGGCGGGATGGGCGGAGATGGCGCGCCGAACCTCCGTCATCTCCGCAGGCGTGCACCTCGCGGCGGCGGAGGCGAGGAGGAGCAGGTCGCGCAGCGTGCCGCGGCGGTTGAAGTGCTGTGTGCCGGTGTGCAGGAGGAGATGGTGCAGCTGCGCGCCGGGACGGAGGACGAGCACGCCCGGATGCCCTGCCAGCGGCTCGGCCGCGGCCCACAGCGACTCGGCGTCGGCGATGCCGTTGACGCGGAAGTGGACGTCTACCTGCACGCCCCACGGCGGCTTGCGCGTGGCGAGGTGTGCAGTCGCGCCGTGCTCCGGGCCGGGGTCGATGCCGTCCTTGCGATAGCCGGACGCTTCCAGCACCGCGGCGAGCGGCAGCGCGTGCTCGGGACGAACGAGGACGTCCAGGTCCGCGACGTCCACCGACTCCGCGTCGGAGCCCACCAGCGCGCCGCCCTTGAGCACGAGCATCGGCCATCCGCGCGCCGCGCAGATCGCGC